>JBBQML010000970.1:0-1947 GCA_038328885.1 Verrucomicrobiota bacterium
CCCTTGTATCCGATGAAAACCTTCGTCTGCCTGATTCGTCTCGTGGCCCTCGCGTCTCTGCTGTGCTCATTGACCGCCCACGCCCAGCGACTCGCGAACATCTCCAGCCGCACACAGGTCGGTGCCGGCGCCAGCGCGCCGATCATCGGTTTCGTCATCGACGCCGGTGCACCCAAACAGGTGCTGATCCGTGCCGCGGGCCCCGCCCTGTCCGGCTTCGGGCTTGCCGGAGTTCTGGCCAACCCGCGCCTCGAGGTCTTCGACAGCACGGGAAAACCAATCGCCAACAACGACAACTGGACGACCGCAAGCATCGGGGGAGCCACCACCTTCAACTCCGTCGGAGCCTTTCCGTTCGCCGCCGGCAGTCGCGACGCCGCCTTGATCGCGACGCTTCCACCAGGTGCCTACACCGCCCAGGTCACCGGTGTGGGAACCCCGAACACGGGCCTCGCCCTGCTCGAGGTCTACGACGTCAGCGGTCCCGCCCGCCTGATCAACCTGTCGACCCGCTCGTTCGTCGGCACTGGAAGCAGCATTCTCATCACCGGTGTCGTGGTCGCCCCCGGCAGCGAAAATCGCAAGCTTCTGGTTCGCGCAGCGGGGCCGGCCCTCAGTGCGTTCGGGCTGACCGGACTGCTCTCCGACCCGTCCATCTCCCTGCTGAACAGCAGGAATGTCCAGATCGCCTCGAATGACAACTGGGGTTCGGGCAGCTCCGCCGCCATCGCCGCCGCCGGCACCCAGGTCGGCGCGTTCGCCTTCCCCGTCGGATCGCGCGACGCATCGCTGATCGCCGATCTCGCCCCGGGCAGCTACAGCATTCAGGTCTCGGGTGTCGGCAACGCCAGCGGACTCGCTCTGGTGGAAATGTACGATCTTACCACGGCCAATGCAGCCACCGTTTCCATCGCCGCCTCCGTCCCCTCAACCGACACATTGAATGGGCAGCCCGCCATCTACACCTTCATCCGCACCGGATCGACGGCAGCCGCCCTGACCGTCTTTTTCGAGACCACGGGGAGCGCTCTTTCAGGCACCGATTACCAGCCGTTGCCCGCATCAATCACGATTCCCGCCGGCGCCTCCTCCGCCAACCTCGCGCTCACTCCCGTGTTCAAGGATGTCAGCTCGGGCATCACGCCCAACAAGTCAGCGATCCTCACCGTCTCGCCCGGGCCCGCCTACACGGTCGGATCGACCGCCACCGCCACCGCCACCATCTTCTACAACCCAGGCACCCTCTACGGTTCAAGCCTGCGCGTTCCGGGAGGAGTGATGGGGTCGTCCGCTTCAGGCTCCTCCACCCTTCAGCTGAGCACCGACAACACCTACGCCATCGTCAATGTCAGCTTCGCCGGCCTGAGCTCGTCACAGACCGTGGCGTACCTGCGTCTCGGTGACCCCAACCAGGTCGGCATCGACCTCGTCCGCCTGCCCAACGGCCAGATTTCCGGATTCCAGTGGACGATCAATCCCAGCGGCAGTCTGAGCGCCGCCGACATCGTGCAGGCCGTGAAGTACGGCCTGGTCTTCGTCGCGATCGAGACCACCAATCTGCCCGGCGGCGAACTCCGCGGCGCGTTCGGCCGCACCAACGGTTCCCTCACCTTCGTCGCTCCCGCCACCCCGCCGCCCCTTTCCGGCACCCCCCTGACCGCTGCCGAGGCCGCGCGTTTCCTGACCCAGTCCACCTTCGGGCCGAACAAGAACGAAATCGACGCGCTGACCGGCAAATCGCTGGCCAGCCTTGACGACTGGATCACGGCCCAGATGAGCGTGCCACGTTCGTCCCATGATGCGGCGACCGACGCGGACTACGATGAATTCACCAAACCGTTCGGCGGCACCACGCTCAGCCAGAGCAACCGCCAGGCCGCGTGGTGGAGGATCGCCGTCAACGGCCCCGACCAGCTCCGCCAGCGGTTGGCCTTCGCGTTGAGCCAG
>JBBQML010000971.1:0-1945 GCA_038328885.1 Verrucomicrobiota bacterium
CACCGCCCCGTCGCGGGGGAGGCTCCCGGCCGCTCATGGAGATCAAGAAAGCCCTCATCACCGCCGCTGGCCGCACGCAGCGCGCGCTTCCACTCCAGTCGCTCGTCGATCGTGACGGCCAACCCAAGGCGGCGCTGCGCATCATCGTCGAGGAGGCCCTCGCCGCCGGGGTCGAGGAAATCGGGATCGTCGTCGCACCGGGGGACGCCGAGAGCTTCCGGGCTGCCGCCGGGAGCCACGGCGGACGGCTGCAGTTCATCGAGCAGACCGAGGCGCGAGGCTTCGGACAGGCCGTGCTCACCGCGCGACAGTTCGTCGGCGATGCCCCGTTCCTGCTGCTCGTCGGCGACCACCTCTGTGTCTCGAGTGAAAGCCGGTCGTGCGCGCGTCAGTTGGTCGAGGTCGCCGCGGTGCACGGCTGCGCCGTGTCGGCCGTCCAGGGCACCCACGAGAGCAAGCTGCCCTACTACGGGGCCGCGGGCGGCCGTCGGCTCCATGGCCAGACGGGCCTCTACGAAGTGACTGACGTCCTCGAGAAGCCGACCCCCACGGAGGCGGAGCAGAGGCTCCTCGTGCCCGGCCTGCGCGCCGGGCACTACCTGTGCTTCTTCGGGATGCACGTGCTCACGCCCACGGTCATGGAGCTTCTCGCCGCCCCGGCCGGCGCATCCGCGTCGGCCAGCCTCCAACTCTCCCCGGCCCTCGACCAGTTGGCGCGCCAGGAACGCTACCTGGCCTATGAGACCAGGGGCCGCCGCTACGACATTGGCGCCCGCTTCGGTTTGCTCCACGCCCAACTCGCCCTGGGCCTCGAGGGACGCCACCGCGATGAGGTCCTCGGGCTGATGCTCGAACTCCTCGCCACCCGGGAACTTGGCCGCACCGCCTGACCGCCTCGCCCCGTCATGGACCATCCCCTGCTGCGGATCATCACTTCCGCCGACCCGGCGGTACGCAACCAGTCCCTCGACGCCTGGTGTCGGAACGCGGACGCCAAGGCCCTGCTGACGGCAGGTGCCGCCCTCGACACCTTCCGCCGGGCTTCCAGGAATCTCTACGAGCGGGTGCGTGCGCTCCTCTTCCTGTATGCGATCCATCGCTTCCACCTCCCCGGACGCCTGCCCGACCGGAGCCTGGCCGGCCCCGCGGCCCTGATCCCCTTCCACGGATACGAACAACTTCTCCAACGTCGCTTCGAGGAAGCCATTGATTCCTTTCTGGGTGCACAGCACCGGGACGGACCCTCCGATGGCCTGTGTTCGGCGCTCGCCGCCGCCTACCAGCGACTGGGCTTCCAGACCCTGGCGGATCAGGTCCGGCGAAGCGTGCGCTCGGTGCGGGGAAACCAGTGGATGTTCCGCATGGGCCATCCGGCTGACCAACCGCTCCGCCTCCGCCGGGAACTGCTGGAGCCGGACGCGGAGGGCGCCTACCCGGTCCTTCGCGAACAAACCCCGGTGCGCATGGACCTCACCCACTGCGGCTGGAGCGATATCTTCTTCCTCGGCATGGACTACCCCGAGGGCGCCCGCGTGCTCAACGTGTCCGTGGACCTCGGGGTTCACGGCACCGACGCCACCCCCCGGCCGCCGGTCAGCGCCTACCTGCGGGTGATCGACGAACCGATCCTCCGGCTCACCTCGGTCGACCTCCGTGCCAGCGCTGAACTCCAGTCCCTGGCGGACGTCTTCGATTTCGCGCGGGACTACCTCGGCCTCCTCAAGGCGGCGCTCATCGCCAGCGGCCTGATCCCCCCCGGCATCGAGGGCAGCGGCCAGAGCCTCGCCGATCTCCTCGAACGGGTCGTCGGGCCGGGCCGTGGCCTGGAACTGGTTTCGAACGTCAACGACATCCCCAAAGGGTCGCGCCTCGCCGTCTCCACCAACCTGCTCGGGTGCCTGATCGCGGTGCTCATGCGGGCGACCGGCCAGGCCCGCTCCCTGAC
>JBBQML010000972.1:0-1945 GCA_038328885.1 Verrucomicrobiota bacterium
CATGGCCTGGGCCACGGAGATCTCCGGAACCCGCGCCAGCACCGGCGGAGACTGGGACTGGGAGTACGCCCCGGTCTCCGGCCGTGCGAACAGCGGGAGGTCCTGGGCGAGGCGCTCGAAGTCCGTGCGGTGGGTGATCCATGGCCGGGTATCGATCCGGCCTGCCTCGATCAGGTCGATGATGCGGGCGAAGTCACCGGGCAACGCGTTGCGTGAGGCATGCAGGGTGAGCTCACGCCGGTGCAGGACCGGCGCATGGGGGAAGGTGAGCTCGGCCGAAGTGATCCCAACATAGACCACCCGTCCCCCGAACGCGGCGAACTCGAGGCAGCGGCTCATGGAGCGGTTACTGCCCGTGGCGTCCACGACCACGTGGGCGAGTTCGCCGCCGGTGATCCGCCGCAACTCCCCCCATCCACCGTCCTCGCCGGAGGCCAGAATCGTGTGTTTCACCCCCATGGTCGACCGGCAGAACTCGAGCCGTGTGGCGACCAGGTCCATGACCACGAGATTCGCCCCGGTGAGCTTCACAAACTCGATCACCGTCAGGCCGATGGGGCCCGCGCCGATGATCAGGACGGTCTCCCGCGCCGCGGGATCCGCCCGGTTCACGGCGTGGCAGCCGATGGCCAGCGTCTCGACCAGGGCCAGTTGATCCGGAGTGAGGCTGCGGGAGGGATGGAGTTTCCGCGCCGGCAGCAGGAACCGCGGACGCAGCCCGCCGTCGGTGTGGACCCCGAGGACCTGGAGGTTCTCGCAGCAGTTGATACGGCCGCGCCGGCACGCCGGACACGCCTGGCAATTGAGGTATGGCTCAACGGCGCACCATTGACCGGGTTGCACGTGCACGACCCCATCCCCGACGGCGAGCACCTCGACGCCCAGCTCATGCCCCGGGATGCGGGGGTAGGAAAAGAACGGCATCTTCCCGAGCCAACCCGAGTAGTCCGTGCCACAAATGCCTGCCCGATGCACCCGGACCAGCGCCTCCCCCGCTCCCGGGGCGGAGGGTTCGGGGATCTCGATGAAACGCAACCGCTCGGGTTGCTCGAACTGGACGGCGCGCATGGGCGGAGCTTCCTACACCGTCTTCCCGCCCGCAAATTGGGATTGAGCCACCAGCGCTCCAGGGTCAGCGCCGAGGTAATGGGCCGGGCACCGCGCAGGGGCAGGATGAGCCGGCGGGTTCAGGGTCGGACGGCCGCGGACTGGATCTGCACGGGATGGCTCAGGTTGGGGGGAGCCTCGAATCTCCAGACTCCGCCCTCAAACCGTGCCGTGGCGATCGGGACGATATTATCCCAGCGCCCGTCAAAGATCATGTGCCCCGTCACTCCCTCCAAGGACTCGAGCGTACCCAGGTACTCACGCACGCGGAAGCGATTCGGCCCGGCATGGCGGACCGCCTCGATCATCAACTTCGCGCCGTCATAGCCGTAGGCTGCGAACACGTCGGGCTTCTCCCCGAACCGGGCCTGGTAGCGGCGCACGAAATCCACCCACAAGGCATCGGTCCGGTCGGGGTTGAAGAAGTACGTGATGGTCACGCCCTCCGCCGCAGGGCCGGCGGCCTGGCGGAACCCGTCCTCCTTGAGTCGGTCGAACCCGAAGAACTGGGCCTGGATACCCTCCGCCCGGAGCCGGGCGGCGAGGCGACCGACGTCCTCGGGTTGACCGTAGAAGAGCACCCCGTCGACGTTGGCCGCGCGAATACCCTCCACCTGCGTGGCGAGGTTCGTGGAGCCGGGTTTGAAGTTGAAATGCTGCACGGGCGGGAAGCCGAGCCGCTTGATGTAGTTGGCGAAATGCATCACCCCCACCCGGCCTGGCCGGCTGTCTTCACGCAGGATGGCGATTCGGCGGCACCCTCGTTCCTTCACGGCCAGCAAGGCCAGGCGGAAGCACTGCTGGCGGTCGTCCGGGAACACCCGCGTCAGCCAGGGCA
>JBBQML010000973.1:0-1942 GCA_038328885.1 Verrucomicrobiota bacterium
GACCCACGCCCAGGCGCACCTCTTCGAGCGCGAGATCTGGGAACAGCACGGCCTGGTGCCCGAAGGCCACCCGTGGTTGAAGCCGGTCCGGCTTGACCACGGCGCCGGACCCGCGGTGTTCGACTTCTTCCGGGTGGACGGCCGCGAAATCCACGAAGTGGCGGTCGGTCCGGTCCACGCCGGCATCTTCGAGCCCGGACATTTCCGGTTCCAGTGTGCTGGCGAGGACGTGCTCCATCTGGAGATCGCCCTTGGCTACCAGCATCGGGGCATCGAGGAGGCGATCCTGGGAGGGCCGCATCGGGCCACCGTGTACCAGTTGGAGACCGTGGCTGGGGACACCACGATCGCGCATGCCACCGCCTATGCGACCGTGCTCGAGGCGCTGGCCGGCAGCGAGGCCCCGCTGCGCGCCCAGTGGCTGCGGGCGATTGCCCTGGAACTCGAGCGACTGGCCAACCATACCGGAGACCTCGGCGCGCTCGCCGGCGATGTCGCCTTCCTCCCCACGGCTTCGGCGTGCGGTAAAATCCGGGGTGACTTCCTGAACCTCACCGCCCTGCTCTGCGGCAACCGGTTCGGGCGGGGCCTGGTCCGGCCCGGCGGCTGCCCCCTCGACCTGGAACCGGACCGCTTGGCCCGCCTGCGCGAGCGTCTCGAACCGGCCCTGGCGGACGTGGAGCAGGCGGCGAAGTGGCTGTGGGATGCGGCGTCGGTGAGGACCCGCTTCGAGCACACCGGCCATCTGCACGCCCAACAGGCCACCGACCTCGGCCTGGTCGGCCCGCCCGCCCGCGCCTGCGGCCTGGTGCGCGACGTACGCTTCGATCACCCGACCGGCTGGCATCGGTTCGCCCAGATCCCCGTCTCGGTATGGCCCGACGGCGACGTCTTCTCGCGAGCCCGGGTGCGCTGGCTCGAGATCCAGCGGTCCGGGGAGTTTCTGCGCGAACAGTGGGACGCCGCACCCGAGGGTGAGGCGCCAGCGGCCTTGCCGCCCGTCCCGCCCGACACACTGGCGGTGTCCCTGGTGGAGGGCTGGCGTGGCGAGGTGTGTCACGTGGCCCTCACGGATGGGGCCGGCCGCCTGCGGCGTTACAAGATCACCGACCCCTCCTTCCACAACTGGAGCGGACTCGCGCTGGCCCTCCGCGGCCAGGCCATCTCGGATTTCCCGCTCTGCAACAAGAGCTTCAACCTGAGCTACTGCGGGTTCGACCTGTAGCACCCCCGACTTTCATGTTCATCCAGGACACCCTGCTGCATCGCCTGAAGCGCGGCTGTGAGACCATGGCTTATCCGCGCGGCGCGGCTCCCGCGCTGCCCGACCGCCACGGCGGCGCCCTCCGATTGGAGACGGCCCGCTGCGCCACGGGATGCGCCGACTGCATCCCGGTATGCCCGACCGAAGCGATCACGCGACCCTCAGGCCAAACCGTCGCCCTCGACCTGGGTCGATGCCTGTTCTGCGCCGAATGCGTCAAGGCGTGTCCCAGCGGCGCGATCACGCAAACCCAGGACCACCGGATGGCCGTCCGCCACCGGGGCGACCTGGTGCTGGGAGAGGGTGAACGAGAAGAGTTGCGACTCGCCACGGCTCTGGACCAACAACTCCGCCGATTGTTCGGCCGGTCCTTGAAGCTCCGTCAGGTGAGCGCCGGCGGCTGCAACGCCTGCGAGTCCGACACGAACGTCCTGGGCACCATCGGTTGGGATCTGGGCCGTTTCGGCATCCAGTTCGTCGCCTCACCACGCCACGCCGATGGACTGCTGATCACTGGCCCGGTCACGAGGAACATGGAACTCGCGCTGCGCAAGACCTACGACGCCGTGCCGGATCCCAAGATCGTCATCGCGGTGGGGGCTTGCGCCATCGCCGGCGGGCCGTTTCTCGGCCACCCCCAGGTCCGAAACGGGGCGGAGTCGGTGCTCCCCGTCGACC
>JBBQML010000974.1:0-1938 GCA_038328885.1 Verrucomicrobiota bacterium
GGCGTTTCTCTTCCTCCAGCGCCACTACATCCAGGGCATCATGGCCGGGAGTGTGAAGGGGTGATCTCCTGCCTCCTGCTGGCCCTGGCCCAGTCCGCTGCTCCCGCCGCTCCCGTACTGGTGGACGGCTTCGAGCGTCTCGACGCCTGGTCGGCCCACCCCGCCGACGGGGTCCGGCTCGGCCTCGCCGCCGACCGGGGCCGCACCGGCCAGGCGCTCCGGATGGATTTCGGATTTTCCGGTGGCGGATACGCCATCGCCCGCCGGACCGTCGACATCGACCTCCCGGCCAACTACGCCTTCTCCTTCTGGATCCGGGGCGAGGCGAAGCCTAACACGCTCGAGTTCAAGCTGATCGACCGGAGCGGGGAGAACGTCTGGTGGTACACCGAGCCGGACCGCGCCTTCGATGGAGCCTGGCGACGGGTGGTGGTCCGCAAGCGCCAGGTGCGCTTCGCCTGGGGCCCGCTGGGCGGGGGCGAGCTCACCCACATCGCCGCCATCGAGCTGGTGATCACCGCGGGCCAGGGCGGGGGGTCCGGCCGGATCTGGTTCGACGACCTGACCCTGACGCCGATGGACGACGCCGGACCCTACACCCTGACCCCGGCCGTCACCGCCACCTCCTCGAGGCCCGGCCACGCGCCGGCGGCCCTCCTCGATGGCGATACGTCCACCAGCTGGCGCGCCGCCCGTGCCGGCGCCTCGGCAACCATCGACTTCCTCCGGCCCAGAGAATTCGGCGGCGCGACGCTGACATGGGAAGGAACTGCCCCCGCGTTCGCGGCGCGGCTCTCCGACGACGGAGTCCGCTGGAGCACGGTCGCGGGAGGAGCGCCGCAGCGGGGGGCCCGAACCTATCTCTACCTCCCCGACGCGCAGTCCCGCTTTCTCCGGCTCGATTTTCCCGGGCCCGCCCCCGTCGCATTGCGCGAGGTCCGCATCGAGCCGCTGGAGTGGGGTGCATCGCGTAACGCCTTCTTCACCGCCATATCGGCCGACGCGCCCAGGGGCACCTGGCCCCGCTATCTCGCCGGTGAGCGGTCCGACTGGACCGTGGTCGGCGTGGACGGCGCCGTCGAGGAGGCGTTGCTCGGCGCGGACGGCGCCGTGGAGGCGGGCACCGGCGCCTTCACCATCGAGCCGTTCGTGCGTCTCCCGGGGGGTCGGCTGGTGACCTGGAACGACGTGGTCGCCACGCCGTCGCTCGAGCAGGCCCGGCTCCCCATGCCCTCGGTCGAGTGGAACGCCGCGGACCTCTCGCTCACCGTCACCGCCTTTGCAGTCGGGAGCGACACCGGGTCGAGCGCGGTCGCCCGTTACCGGGTCCGTAACACGGGGACCGCCCGGCTGCGCGGCACCCTCCTCCTCGCCATCCGTCCCTTCCAGGTGAATCCTCCCTGGCAGTTCCTCGGCACGCCCGGCGGCGTCTCCCGGATCGATTCCCTCCGCTGGGACGGGAAGACGGTGCGGGTCAACGCCGACCGGGCGGTGATACCTCTGATGCCCCCCGCCTCGTTCGGCGCGATGGCGTTCCGGTCGGGAGACGTCGTCCTCACGCTGCGCGATGGCGTCGCGCCGGTGCGGCCGTTCGCCCGCGATTCGCTCGGCGCCGCCTCCGGGGTGCTGGGCTGGTGGCTCGACCTCGCCCCCGGCGATTCCCTCACGGTGGCCCTCGAGATTCCCCTGATCTCGGGGCGAGCGTCACGGATACGCGCCGCCGGCCGCACCGTCGACCAGGCGCTCGCCGCGGAAGCCGCGCGGTGGACCGAAACGCTGGACCGCGCCGGCATCTCCCTTCCGGCCCCGGGCCGCCACGTGGCCGCCACCATCGCCAGCACGCTGGGATACATCCTGGTGAATCGCGACGGGCCCGCGCTCCAGCCCGGGTCCCGCTCCTACCAGCGCTCCTGGATCCGCGACGGCGCCCTCACCGGC
>JBBQML010000975.1:0-1938 GCA_038328885.1 Verrucomicrobiota bacterium
CCAGCCTGTGGAGCAGCGGCTTCTTGCCCAGCAGCCATCAGGGGGTGCCGTTCCTGAAAGGTGCCGCTCCGATTTTGGATTTGAAGAACCCGCCCGGCGTCGGCGACAAGCAACAGGGGCAGTTCGTGGACGCGGTGCGGCAGTTGAACCAACTACGGAAGGCCGAGGTCGGAGACCCGGAGATCGACACCCGCATCGCGGCCTACGAGATGGCGTATCGGATGCAGACCGCAGCCCCGGAACTCATGGACATCGCCAAGGAAGACAAGAAGACGCTCGACCTGTACGGGGCCGACCCGAAGACGCCGAGCTTCGCGGCGAACTGCCTGCTGGCCCGCCGGCTGGTGGAGCGTGGCGTCCGCTTCATCCAGCTTTACCACACCGATTGGGACATGCACGGCGGCAGCCTGGACCTGGGCAAGCCGCTCGACAAGATTTGCAAGGAAGTGGACCAACCGTCGGCGGCGCTGGTGAAGGACTTGAAGCGGCTGGGCCTGCTGGATTCGACGCTCGTCATCTGGGGCGGGGAGTTCGGCCGCACGCCGATGGGCGAGAAGCGGGAGACGGTCGGCCGGGACCACCACATCGACGCCTACAGCATGTGGCTGGCCGGCGGCGGGGTGAAACCGGGGCTGGTGTACGGGGCGACGGACGAGTTGGGGTACAGTGTCACCGAAAACCCGGTCCACGTCCACGACCTGCAAGCGACGGTGTTGCACCAACTGGGCATCGACCACAAGCGGCTGACGTACCGCTTCCAGGGCCGCGACTTCCGCCTGACCGACGTTCACGGCGAAGTCGTGAAAGACATCTTGGCGTGAGTGGAAGTGTCCTAGATCCCATCGCGAAGCGGGCCGGTCTTTACACCTCCCCTCGTTGAGGGGAGATATTGACTCGGCGATTTGGAATCGCGTGGCGACTTCTTCCAAAGTCTGGGCGAACGGCACCGGGAACGTTTTCGCGTTCAACACCCCTCTCCGCCCCGGAAAGGGGGCCAGGGGGGAGGTCTTATCCCACCTCCGCACACCTCTCCACTTTCGCCTTTCACCCCTCGGGTAGCAATCGGGCGTCGAAGCCGCGCGGCAGCAACTCGCGGACGGTCAGCGTCTCCGACTTCCCGGCCAAATTCGACAGCACGACCGTCGCGTCCGGGGCGAACTCCCACAGCAGTTGCCGGCACGCCCCGCACGGCGGCGTCAGGTCGTCCGTGTCCGCCACCACCGCCACGCACTTGAAGCGCGTCAGCCCGTCGCTCACCCCTTTCACGAGGGCCACCCGCTCGGCGCAGATGGTCAACCCGTAGCTGGCGCTCTCCACGTTGCACCCGCTCACGACGGTTCCGTCCTCGGCCAATAGCGCCGCCCCGACTTTGAACCCGGAGTACGGGGCGAATGCGTTCTCCCGCGCGGCGACGGCGGCGGCGACGAGGTGCGTCATGACGCGGACTCCCGGCGGATGGGGCCGGCCTCGGGGTCGGCGGCGGCCAGCAGCATCGACACGGGAATGATGTAGCCGAGCCAGAAAAAGACCTGGTACAGAATTCCCCACATGACGCCGCCCATCCCGCCCGGCTGCGCCACGAGCGGCGGGATGTTGAACGCGATGTCCGCCAAGCTGAGGGCCAGCAGCAGCGCCGCCACCCCGACGCCGACCATCGACCACACCCGCCCGGACGGCCGGCGGCGAACGACCGTCAGCCCCGCGACCAGCAACACCACCGAACCGACCACCATCAGCACATGCAAGGCGTGGGCGAAAACCCGATGGCCGGGCGCGACATCCGGCCCCGGCAGGATGACCGGATACACCCGCAGCAGTACCGACGACAGGACGCCGCACACGCTCAGCAGCCCGACGTAGACGAAGTGCATCGTCGCCAGCGCGACGACGCGGCCGGGGGTGACGGTCTCGTCGAACCGGCCGTAGCCGTCGTCGTAC
>JBBQML010000976.1:0-1933 GCA_038328885.1 Verrucomicrobiota bacterium
CCCAGCGCCGTCTCCGCCCATGAACTGGGTCACAACTTCGGGTTGTGGGACTTGTACCTCGCCAGCCGCGATCCCCAACCGGACGACCTAGCCTCCAAGGAGGGTGCGTGGGCGGTCTACGTCAATGGCCAAAGCCGGCCCCCCGGGAGCGCCCAGGCGATCATGGCCCGCGGCGCCGCCGGCTGGGACGTCTTCGTCCACTCCAATTACGTCGCCCTCTTCCACCAACTCGAGGTCAAAGCCGCCTCCCCCGCCCTGGCGCGTGAGACGCCCGCGCCCGGACCCGCCCTCGCCGTCAGCGGGCAACTGCTCGGGGCGGACCAGGTCCTCGATCTGACAACCCGCCCGGCCCCGGGAGCGGCGTCGACACCGATCGACCCCGCCAGCCCGTTCCGGCTGGTGTTCGGCGCCCGGTCGACCGTCCTCCACGACCACCCCTTCGCCGTGGAGGAGGAGATGGCGCCCCCGGAGGGGTACGACGACTGGCCGCAACTCCTGCGATACTTCCACGTCGTCGCCCCATTCCCCGAGGAGGCCGCGTGGGTCGAGATCCGATACGGGGAACGCGTCCTCCAACGGGTCGAACGTTCAGCTGCGCCGCCGTCCGTCCGTCTCCTCTTCCCGGAGGGTGGGGGCAGCTTCGGACCCTACGAGGACGTTGTCGTCGCCTGGGAATCCGACGATCGGGACAGCCGCGATCTCTCGCATTCCCTCGCCTACTCGCCCGACGGAGGGGAGACCTGGATCGTGGTGGCCACCGGGCTGCGCGGACGCGAGTTTCGGTGGGCTCTTGGAGACGTTCCCGGCACCCCGGACGGCAATGGCCGGCTCAAGGTCATCGTCTCCGACGGTTTCGCCACCGCCGAGGACATGAATGACGACCCATTCGAGGTGGGTGGAAAGCCGCCTCGCGTCGGGATCCTCGATCCCGCGCCCGACCAGGTCTTCCTCGCCTGCTAACCGGTCCTGCTCCGGGGCGCTGCGGTCGATCCCGAGGACCGGCTGACGCGGGTGCAGTGGGTCCTGGATGGCCGGGAGCTGCGGGCGGACCTCAGCACCCGCCTCGCCCGGCTGGAGCCAGGCGATCATCACCTCGAGCTGTGGGCTGTCGACGCCGAGGAGCAGTCCGCCCTCGACGAGCGGGTCTTCGTCGTCCAGTCGGATTCCGACTGCGACGGCATGAGCGACGCCTTTGAGGAGGAGCACGGGCTCGCCCCCGGCCTGGTCGATGACGCGGCCTGGGATCCCGACGAGGATCAGCTCAGCAACTTCGAGGAAGCCTGGGTCGGCACCAACCCCCGGGACGCGGATACGGACCATGACGGGTTTCCGGACGGCACCGAGGTCCGGCTCGGGAGTGATCCGCTCGACCCGGCGCGGACACCCCCGGCCCCGTCGCGGACCCTCCACATCCGGGGACGCTCTCGCACCAGACCCGGCCGTTCATCGCCTCCACCAACCGCTTCACGATCGAAAGGCCGAGACCGGCGGCGTGTTCGCCCGCAGTCGGTTTGGCGCTCAGGCGGGCGAACTGGCCGAACAATCGTTGTTGATCCTCAGCGTTCAACCCGGGGCCTTCATCCTGCACTTCCTGCACTTTGTACCGCACAGCGTCCCCGGCCCGGCGCAGTCGGGCGTGGATGCTCCTGGCCGGCGGCGAGCATTTGATCGCGTTGGAGAGGAGGTTCTCGAAGACCCGCACCATCACGTTGGCGTCGGCGAGCGCGAGGATTGGCCCTGGGTCCTGGTCGAAGTGCAGTCTCTGCCGTTTGGCGGCAGCCCGGGGACCGCAGGCGTCCACGACCGAGCGCAGCCGCGGGTTCAAATCGCACGCCGCAAGGTTCACGCGCATCTCGCCCCGCTCAATGCGATTCGCGTCCTGCAGGTTCTGGACCATCTCGACCATGCGCTGGGAGGTGTCGCGAACGCGCCG
>JBBQML010000977.1:0-1932 GCA_038328885.1 Verrucomicrobiota bacterium
CCAGAGGGCGATGTCGAGCGGATGCACCCCCCAGCCGGCGATGAAGCCCAGGGCGTAGTCATAGTTGTACCACCACGTCTTCCAAGCCCCCGTCGCCGGGTTGTCCGCCGCCTTGCCGTCCGTGTACGGGGTCGCCGGCGCCGGACCCAGCCACGACTCGTAATCCAGTCCGGCCAGGGGAGCGCCAGGCGCCATCGAACCCCCCGGGCGGCTGGCCGGTGCCCACACGTCCATATGCGTCAGCTTGCCGATCCGACCGTTGCGCACCAGTTCGACGGCCCGCTGGAACTCCCGGCTGGAACGTTGCTGGGTGCCGAACTGGAAGACCCGCTGCTTCTGCAACACCGCCGACCGCAACTCACGGTCCTCCGCCAGGGACAGGCCCATGGGCTTCTCGAGATACAAGTCCTTGCCCGCCTCCGCAGCAGCCACCGCCACCGGCACGTGCCAATGGTCCGGGGTGGCGATCGACACGGCGTCGATGTCCGGCCGCGCGAGGACCTCACGGAAATCGCGCGACATCGCACAGTCCTGGTTGGCGTAGTGCCGGTTCACCCGGTCCCGCGCCTGCGCGAGATGCGGCTCATAAAGATCGCAGACCGCCAGCACCCGGGCCTGGGGTTGGGCGAGGATGCCGCTCATCACCCCCTGCCCCTGCGGACCCACACCGATGGCGGCCACCCCCACCCGTCCGTTGGGCGATCCCGCCCCACCGCGGCCCAGCGTGGCCGCGGAAAGCACGGCAGGCGCCCCCCCGGCCGCCAGAGCCAAAGCCAGGTTGGACCGCAGAAACGCGCGACGCGAAACAAGGGACTTCATGGCGGAAGATTCCCCCCAAACCCCGACCGTCCGCACTTGGATTGTGGCGAGGAGAGGCCTCGACTTTCCGCGTCCGCGTCGCAAGGTCGCCCCACGCCCTTTCCATGAGCGAGCGAGAGTTCCGCCATCAATACCCAGGTCGGTTCTTCCTCTCCGCCGACGACCTGCCCGGACTGCACACCCACCTCGCTGGCCTGGGACTGCTGGCCGCAGGGGAAATCATCGCGGGTGCCGCCGCGGCCGGAGCGGGCAACATGAACTGCACGCTCCGCGTCCGTACGGATCGCCGCAGCTTCATCGTGAAGCAGTCTCGCCCCTGGGTTGAAAAGTACCCCCAGTTCGCCGCTCCCGAGGACCGGGCGTTGCAGGAGTTGGAGTTCTACCGACTCATCGCCCCCTTCACCGATCTCCGCACCGTCATGCCGGAGTTGCTGGCCGCCGACCCCGGGGCCCGACTCTTCATCCTCGCCGACCTGGGCCCGGGTGGTGATGCGACCGACGCCTATGGAGGACGCACCTTCCTTCCCGGCGAACTGCGCCGGCTGGCCCGGTTCCTCTCCGGGCTGCATGCGGCGTTCCGCCACCACCCCCGACCGCCATCGCTGCCGAACCGGGAAATGCGACTCCTCAACCACGCCCACCTCTTCGAGATCCCGCTGGAACCGGCCAACGGCCTGGACCTGGACACCGTGGTCCCCGGGCTCGGGTCGGTCGCGCGGCCCTTCCAGCAGAATCTCGAGCTCCGGGAGACGCTCCGGCGCCTGGGGAGGACGGTCTACCTCGCCGACGGCCCCTGCCTGCTCCACGGCGATTTCTACCCCGGCAGCCTCGTCCGCACGCCGTCGGGGCTGTTCGTCATCGATCCTGAATTCAGCCACTTCGGCCAGCCCGAGTTCGATCTCGGCGTCTGGCTCGGCCATCTGCTCCTGGTGCGGCAACCCGCCAAAGATCTCGTGGCCTTCCTCCGCGACTACGCTCTCCTGGCGGACTGCGACCTCTCCCTGGCCCGCCAGATTGCGGGGATGGAGATCCTGCGCCGCATCCTGGGCTACGCCCAACTGCCCCTTCCAAGGGGACTCGATTCCCGGCGCGAACGACTCGAAGTGGCCGCCC
>JBBQML010000978.1:0-1931 GCA_038328885.1 Verrucomicrobiota bacterium
GAGGGGGTTGGCATCGCCAACGCCTCGTCAACCTCGTAGAGCCGATCCGACTGCACGCGCTCGACGCGACTGACGTGTCCGCTCCTCCAGGCGATCTCCAGGACCCGTGGACCAGCCACCGGGCCGGAGCCGGCTGCGAAGACGAGCAACGGCTGGCTACCCGACAAGTAGCGCCCACCCGCCACCACCTCCTGGCTCTGAACGGGGACCGCGCCGCCCTCAAAGCGGACCCGGGCCCCGATGCCCTCGGTGTTCGGGGCCAACCCCCGCAACCGCACCGCCACCCGCTTCCCGGTCCCCTCGTTGCGGTACAGTCCCGCCGAGCTGTTCAGGTTGTTGACCACCAGATCCAGATCGCCGTCGCCGTCGAGGTCCGCGAGCGCGGATCCCTGGTGGACGGCGAGAGCCGACAAGCCCCAGGTCACGGTGGTTTCCATGAACCGCAAATTCCCCTGGTTCCGGAACGCGACCACGGGCTGGAGCAACGGCGGGTAGTTCCGACCATGCTCCACCTGGTCGCGGGTGAAGGCCTGCTGACGCGCCTGGGGGTCGGTGTTAACCGCCCAGGACCGTGGCAGGCGAAGAATCTTCTCGGTGGCATCCAGGTCCTGGACGTCGCGTCGATGGCCCGCCGGGATAAGCACGTCCTCGTAACCGTCGAGGTCCACATCCAGGAAAAGCGGCTGCCAGGACCAACCCGACGCCGTCAGCCCGGCATACGGCGCGATCTCGGCATAGGTGCCATCGCCCCGGCCGCGGTAGAGCGTGTTCCTCATGACCTGGGGTCGGTGGCGGATTTCGCCGAGCGGCGGAAGCACGGCCCCCTGCCCCGGCGGAGGGCGGAGGTAGGCGTCGGGCGATAGCGCCTCGAGCGCCCGGTAATCGCGGTCCCCCATGGGCGCCTGCGCCAGCGCCTGCCGCAAGCGCTGCCGCGGATCCGGACTCAGCATGTCGAGCACAAGGATGTCGACGTGCCCGTCACGATCGAGATCCGCAAAGTCGACCCCCATCGAGTTCTCGCTGGTCTTGCGCAACGCCGTTCGCGGGGCGGCACGGAAGCGGCCGTCGCCCTGGTTGATCCAGAGGCGGTCCGGGGTCCAGTAGTCGTTGCAGACGTAAAGGTCCGGCCGGCCGTCCTGGTTGAGATCCCGGAACGACGCCGTCAACCCCCAGTCCAACGGGGCCGCCACCACGGGTTGGCCGTCCTCGTCCAGGAATTTTCCCCCCAGCCAATTCACCTCCTGGAACTGGCCGTGCCCGTCGTTGAGTTAGAGAAGATCCGGTTCGCCGAACTCGATCAACCCCGTCGGGCCCACGATTGCCCGGCCGGTGTACTTCGGGTGCAACTCCGTCCGTCCGCCCACCTTCCGAGCCTCGACGTTGCTGGAGTCGCGGATGTCCTCGGCGCGGTACCGGGTCACGTAGAGGTCGATCGTGCCGTTGCCGTCGATGTCGGCGAGCGCGAGCGTCGTGGAGCCCGGTTTGCCAGCAGTCCCCGCCGAGGCGGTGGCATCACGAAACCGACCGCCTTCGTTCAGGAATACGCGAACCCCCGCCGCGAGGGTGGAGAGCAGGAGATCGGGACGACGGTCGCCGTTCAGATCGGTCAGGACGGCGCCCCGCGCCACCACCCCGCCCAACTCGAGACCGGATGCGGCGGTGACATTGGTAAAGCGCCAGTTCCCCAGGTTGCGGAACAGTGCGGAATTCCCCGCCAGACCCGCCAGGAAGATATCGGGACGCTCGTCTCCGTCGAAATCGCCCACCGCCACGCCACTGCCGTTCTCGAGAACGCGGTTCGCCGTGCCTGCCAATTCGCCGAGTAGGTTCGTGAAGCCGAGGCCGGTCACCTCCGCGCCCAGCAGCGTGAATCCGGTTTGACCTTCGCCAGCAGTGGGCAACTGCGCCCAGCGGTAGCCCTCCTCCGTCTG
>JBBQML010000979.1:0-1928 GCA_038328885.1 Verrucomicrobiota bacterium
ACCCCTCCTCACTCCACCAGTTCGATTTCCGCCAGCGAGGCAAACGGCTGGGCGTCGAAGCCCGAACGGGCGGTGATGCGCAGGAAACGCGCCGACACCGGCTGCGCGAAGCGCACTTCCTTCGCCTGCGCGTCGGCCTCCCAGCGACCCCTGGCCACGGGCTCACCCCACACCTGCCCGTCTTGGCTGACCTCGATCATGAAATCCCGGATCCAGCCGTTGCGGTTCTGATCCTGGCGGGGCAGGCAGACCAGCGCCCGCAACCGGGCGGTGCGTTCGAAGCTCAGGGTCAGCGTGTGCGGGAACGCCTTCGCCCCATCGCCCCAGGCCGTGTGCCAGAGAGTTGCCGGATCCCCGTCGATCGCCTGTGCCGCCTCAAACCCGGGCTGCTCCGAATCCACCTGCACGACCCTGGCCCCGAGCGAGCTCAGCACATTCGGCTCGCGGAAGAGGGCCCGGACTTGGGGGAGGTCGACGACCGTGGACGGCGCGAAGCGCGGACTCGCGGCGTAATCGAGGAGACTTCGCCGGAACTGCCGGGCCACCGGGCGTTGGGCGAGGTCCCGGTCGAGGTCCACCGAGCAGACCAGCAGACGCCCCTGGCCGACGCGCGCCTCCACCACCAATCCCAGCTTCCTACAAAGGTTCCAGTCGTCGATGACCTGCACCGTCGGACGGAACTCAGGGGGGAAACCGGTGAGGACCATCGGTTTCGAGGCGTTCTGGAGATCCTGCCACTGCCAGTCGGCGTGATCGGCGGTGGGGAAGCCGGCGAGCGCAGGGTGCCGCGGGTTCACGAGGAGACCGAGGGTGTGTTGGGGCTGGGAGGGGAACCACATCTTGTTCCAGAAGATCGGATCGAAGCGGCCCACCGTCTTGCCCGCGATCCGTCCGGGGCCCGCCAGGACCACCACCCGCTCTCCCTCGGCCAGGGCCTGTTCCGCCGAGGCGTCGAACTGCCGGACAACCCGGATCCCGGTCGGCACCGGCTCGGTTGCCCCGGCAGCCGGGTAGACCCAGAAATTCCAGTCGTTGGCGAAGCGCGTCCCGGTGAGCGCGACCTCCAACCGCAACGCCGCCGGTGTTCGCAGCCCCGCGAGCGGCAGCACCACCTCACCGACCTGGTTCAACGTTCCGGTCGGCAACTCGGCGGACTCGAATCGGCCCTTCGCCACCACCCGGCCGCGGTCCGTGCGGACACGCCACTCGATCCGCGACGCCGACCTCGACGCCGCTCCGAAGTGGGCGATCTCGACCGGTGCCCGCAGGGTTTCGTCCTGCGTCCAGACCCGCTTGGGCAATCGCGCGAGGGGCACGGTCTCGTCGCAGAACCGCCGGAACTCCTGTGGCTTCACGTAACCCTTCTCGTCCCAGAACGGGTCGAGCACGCCCACCAGCGCCGTGCCCTGCCCGGGAAAATCGTGCAGGTCGAGCAACTGGAATCCCGCCCAGCCCGGCGTGCGGAGACAGGCCTCGATCTCGTCCTTGTAGAACGCCACTTGGAGCCGCCCCGACACCCGCAGGAAATCCGCCGCCTGATCGAGCATCCCCGCCTGGCGCAGAAAATCCTCCACGATGTCGAAGTTCCGCGCCTGCAGCCAACCGGTGTACTTGGCGCGTTCCGCGAGGTTCGGGAACACGCAGTACTGGCCGATTTCGTGGCTCAGGATCGGCGCCGTCTGACGGCTGTGCCAGCCCCGGTAGTCGCCGGCCGTCTCGCCCAGCTTCGCGGTCACCGGAAAGGCCCGGGCGTTCGGCGAAACGTGGACGTCATTTTCGGGGATCATCGGCCAGCCCGCCCCGCTGGTGTAGAGCCGTCGCGGGTCCGCGGCTTGCCAGTGCTTCACCAGATCGCCCAGCCACCGCTGCTGGTTCTTCCCCCCAGGCTCGTTCCCGTAACTCATCAACACGAAGGAAGGATGATTCCC
>JBBQML010000980.1:0-1926 GCA_038328885.1 Verrucomicrobiota bacterium
CGGGTCAGGACAGCACGCAACTTGATCCAGAAAACCCAGCCCGAGTGGAGGCCAACGGAGAAGAAGATACTCCCGGTCCGTCGGTACATCCACCCGAGCAGCACCCCCGCCAGGAGCAGCGTGGGCAGGCCGGGCACCAGCGTCGACGGAGTCACCAACCCTCCGAGCATCTGGGCCACCGCCGTGAGACCCGAGTCCCAGGTCACCTGGTCCGGCCGCGTCGGCCGGCCGAGAAAGTGGAGCCAGGCATAGGCGAGACTGGAAATGGCGATCGCCCTGGGCCAGCCCAGGGCGGACTGCAACCCGCCGCACAACACCCCGCGGAAGAGCAGTTCCTCCAGCACCCCGACGACCACCGCGGACCCGGCGGCCGACCCTGCCACGGTCAACACCCGGGCGAGGGAGAGGTCGGCCCTCCACACCCGCAGACCCAGGGCTGCCTCGAGGGCGAGACTCAACGCGAACATCGCCGCCCCGAGGCCCAGGCCGGCCAGCCAGCGACGCCACCCCCGGTCAGGATCATGGAGCCCCACGTCCCTGGTGGAGCGGCAGCCGAACCACCGGGCCAGCGGCCACAAACCCACCAGGGCGATCACCAGCAGCGAGCGGTGGACATACCGATGGAACGGTTGCTCCGCCAGACTTCGCGCCCAACCCGCCGATGTGGCCTCGGCCGTGGACTGGGCCAAGAACCAGAGGCCCGGCGCGAGCAAAGCGCCGCCCACGAACACCAGCCCCAGAAAAAGCATCAGACCGAGCAGGCTCCGCACCCCCCCAGCCTATGGGTCAGCCACCGGTGGGCTCAACGCGTGTTTCACGCCCGGCTGTGCTCCGCAAAAACCAGTGGCCCCGGGTTCAGGCCCGTGCTAGTGCCGGGGTGTGTCGATGGTCACGTCAGATGTATCCCCCGAGGAGGTGCCGGCAATTGCTGTTCCCGCGGAGTTCGGGCCGTACCGCCTGGAGGAACTCATCAACCGTGGTGGGTTCTCGGAGATCTGGCTGGCGCGGGACCAGGCCCGGCGGTCGGTCTGCGTGCGGCGGCTGATCAATGCCTCACTCTTCAACTTCACCGAGCGCAGCCGCTTCTTCGCGGGCTGCGAAATCCTGCAGAAACTGCAGGGCAACGACCTCATCATCGGTCACCTGGATCATGGCACCGTGGCGCGGGCTCCCTTCCTCGCCATGGAATACGTCGAGGCTTCCAATCTCAAGCTGCTCCTGGCCCGCAATGACGAACTCCTGCAGAGCTACCTCGGGAATATCCTGATCGACAGCGCGCGCGCCCTCGAGCACGTCCATGACTGCGGGTTCATGCACCTCGACTTCAAGCCCGAGAACGTCCTGGTGACCCGCAATGCGAACATCAAGCTCATCGACTTCGATCTCTCCCAACCCCGCCCCGACACCCCCCGCAAGGCGTCCAAGAATCCGGGCACTCCCGCCTACATGGCGCCGGAACAACTGCTGCGACAACCGTTCGACCATCGCGCCGACATTTTTGCGCTCGGGGTCATGGCCTACGAGCTCGTCACCCTGACCAAGCCGTTCCCGGGCGATTCCCCGGACGAGATCCTGCGGCGGCAGCTCGAACGTGGGGATTTCGCGCGCCCTCGCGACCTGAACCCCGGGGTACCCGCCGCGCTCGAACAGACCATCCTGCGCTGCCTCGAAGTGGACCCCGGCAGCCGTTACCCCTTCCTGAGCGTCGTGGTGCGGGACTTGGAGCGTGCGCTCTACGTCTAGCAGCCTGTTCAAAAAGCCCCTTGTCTCGTAGTCGCCGTGGTCACACGGCGCCTTCATTGCCTTTTCGGGGTTCCCGTCTCGTAGTCGCCGTGGTGACACGGCGCCTTCATTGCCTTTTCGGGGTTCCCGTCTCGAAGTCGCCGTGGTCACACGGCGCCTTCATTGCCATTCGGGGTTCCTTTG
>JBBQML010000981.1:0-1923 GCA_038328885.1 Verrucomicrobiota bacterium
TTACCTGGCCACAATCGCGGTCGGAATGCTGTCCCTCGCGGTGGTTTCCTGGCTGGTCGTTGGCGCGGCGTCCCCCCACACACGGGAGGACCGCCACGGGAGGGAATTCGTCTCGGGTGCATCCATGAGTTGTGGGTGACCGGATACCAAAGCGCCGACTCGCCGGGCTCCTCGGCGCACACCAAGGCGCGCCGCTCCTCCTGGAGTGCGGCGGGAAGCAACGCGCGCCGCCGCTTTGGTACGGTCCACCGCACCGACAACCTCTGGATGCACGGATTCGTCTCCGTACCTGGGTTTGGAGCTTTCGCCTCCGGCGTGAGCCGCGTTCAATGCGCGAGTTCGTCCCCGCCCGGTGAACCAGCCTCTCTTGAGCGCTTCCTTGCTGCACCAACTCGAGCAGCTCGAGTTGGTGGCGCGCCGCCGTTCGCGCAGTGCGGGCCGGGGCGAGCGTCGAAGCAAGGCCCGCGGGCAGTCGGTGGAGTTCGCCGATCACCGGAGCTACGTCCTGGGGGATGATCTGCGGCACCTCGACTGGAACCTGTACGGCCGCCTGGACCGGCTGTTCGTGAAACTCTACGAGGAGGAGCGTGAACTGCCGGTGCAGATCTTTCTCGATGCCAGCGAGTCGATGACCTTCGGCAGCCCGGCGAAGTTCGAGTTCGCCCGGCGGTTGGCGGCGGCATTCGGGTACGTGGCGTTGTGCGGGTTCGACCGCGTGACGGTGCGGGTCTTCCCGGACCCCTCCGCCACGGGGAACGAGGGAGGCGCCGCCGCCGAGACGGCCGTGCGCGGGATGCTGCGGGGCGTGCGCGGCCGAAAGTCCGCGCTGACGTTCCTGTCGAACCTGGCCCGGCTCACTCCCGGCGGGCCGGCGGATTTCAACGAGGCTCTGCGACGGGCGGCCCTGGAAGTGCGGCAGGCCGGGGCGGCCATCGTGCTCACCGACCTCCTCGATCCGCGGGGTTATGCCGCCGGGTTGGACGCCCTCCTGGGCCGCGGGTTTCATCTCGATGTGGTCCAGATCCTCGCGCCCGAGGAACTCAACCCGGGGACCTTCGGCGATTTGCGACTCGTCGATGCGGAGACCGGCGCCGAACAGGAGGTCACCTTTGGCAGGTTCCGGCTCAAGGCCTATCGCCAGGCGGTGGAGAACTACACCCAGAAGGCCCGGGAATACTGTCGGGGACGGGGCATCGGGTTCTTCCGCTCGTCCTCGGACGGCAACCTGGAAACCCTTCTGCTGAAGGAACTCCGCCGCGCGGCGGTGCTTGGCTGAGCGGACCGGTGCGCATGAGCCTGCTTGCCCCCATCGCCCTGTGGTTCGCCGCGACCGTCCCGGTGGTGATGCTGTTTTATCTCCTGAAACGGCGCCGGGTGCGGCTGCGGGTTCCGAGCACGGTGCTCTGGCAGCGTTACCTGGCCGAGACCCAGGCGAGCGCGCCATTCCAGAAGTTGCGGCAGAACTGGCTGCTCTGGCTGCAGATCCTGCTGCTCGTGCTGGCGGTGTTCGCCCTCACGCGGCCGTTTATCGCGGGCCAGGAGAAACCGAGCAGCCTGCGCGTGGTGATCCTCGATGCCTCGGCCTCGATGCAGAGCACCGATGTCGCCCCATCGCGGTTCGAGGCGGCCCGGGCCGAGGCGCGGAAGTGGGCCGCGGGGTTGAGGAGCGGGCAGCGGATGGTCGTGCTCCAGGCGGGCCCGCGCACGGAGGTGCGGCAGTCGGCCACCTCGGACCGCCAGGCGTTGGCGCGAGCCCTCGAGGCCTGCCGGGTCACCGACGGACCCACCCGGATCGGGGAGGCTTTCAAGATGGCGGAGAGCCTGATCCGCGATGTGGCCGACGCGGAGATCCACCTCTTCAGTGACGGGGCGATCGAGGGTCTCGAGGAGTTCCAGAACCACAACCTGCCACTCGTCTATCAC
>JBBQML010000982.1:0-1918 GCA_038328885.1 Verrucomicrobiota bacterium
GGACCCCGCCCGCCGACGCGACCACGCCCGCGCCGCGCCGCGCCGAACTCTCCGCGTGGCTCACCTCGCCCGACAACCGCTACTTCGCGATGAGTTACGTCAACCGCCTCTGGGGTTATCTCCTGGGGGTCGGTCTCGTGGAACCCCTCGATGACCTGCGCGCCGGCAACCCCCCGTCCAACCCCGAACTCCTCGACCACCTCACCCGCGAGTTCATCGAGAGCGGCTTCGACACCCGCCACCTGTTGCGCCAGATCTGCCAGTCCCGCACCTACCAACTCGCCCTTGAACCCAACCGCTGGAACGAGGACGACCAAGTCAACTTTTCCCACGCCCAGCCCCGCCGCCTGCCGGCCGAGGTCCTCTTCGACGCCGTCCAGCAGGTCACCGGTTCCAACCCGGGCTTCCCCGGCACCCCGCCCGGCACCCGCGCCGCCCAGTTCCTGGATGCCAGCGTCGACGTGCCCGGCGGGTTCCTCGCCAACCTGGGCCGCCCGCCGCGGGAGAGCGCCTGCGAATGCGAGCGCAGCGCCGATATCAAACTCAGTTCGGTCCTCGCCCTCCTCTCCGGCCCGGCCGTGTCCGAGGCGATCGCCGACCCCGAGAATGCCCTGGCCCGGTTGGTGGCCACCGAGGGGGACGACCGCAAGCTCGCCGACGAACTGTTTCTCCGTGTCCTCAACCGCCCAGCGGAGGACCGCGAACTCGCCCTCGTCATCCGGGCGGCGGGGGAACTCGAGCGCGAGCACGCGAGCCTGACGGAAGCACTCGCCACGGCCGAGCGGGCCTGGAGCGAACGACACCCCGTGCTGGAATCCGAACGCCTCGCCGCGATCGCGCGCGCCGAGAAATCCCTCGCAGACCATCTCGTCACCCGTGGCCCTCTCGACGCCGCCGCCCAGAGGCAGCGCCTCGAACGCATGGCCACCGCTGATGCGGCGCTGGGCGAACTCCTGCCACAACTGGACGGGCGCGTGGACCGGTGGAACGTAAGCCTGACCACCCAGCACCTCGCCACCGCCTGGCACGCGGTCACCCCCAGGTCGGTCGCGGCTTCCGGCTCGGCTCAACTGCGCCAACTCCCCGACGGCTCGCTCCGGTCCACGGCCAGCGTCGGCGAATTGCCCACCTACACGGTGACCGCCGAGACCCCGCTCGCCCGGATCACCGGCGTGAAGCTCGAAGCCCTGCCCGACGCGGAACTCCCCGGCTTCGGCCCCGGCCACGCGCAGGGCGACTTCGTTCTCGCCGAGTTCAACCTCGAGGGCGCCTCGCGCACCAACGCGAACGCCTTCTCACGGATCCGCCTCGACCGCTCCGCCACCGACCACATCGCCCCGGGATACGAGCTCGCCCAGGTCCACAATGGCGTCGCCGAGCAAGGGCGTCCCGAAGGCTGGCGGATCGGCGCCGAAACCGGCCGCCCGCATTGGGCCTCGTTCGCCTTCGAGCAACCGGTCGGCGACACCAATGGAACCGTGCTGCGGTTCACCCTGCACCACCGCTTCGAGGCGCCATTCGAGCTCGGCCGCTTCCGCCTCTGGTTGACCACGTCACCCCAACCGGCGACGGAAGGACTGCCCGAGGGGATCGCCGCCATCCTCTCCACCTCGCCCAACCGCCGCAGCCCCGCCCAGGACGAGCAACTGCGCGCCCTCGTTCGCGCCCACGACCCAGAACTGCTGCAGCGCGATTTTGCCGTCACGCTCGCCCGGCGGCCACTGCCGGCGGACGGGCGACTGCGGGAATTGGAACAGGACCTGGCCCGCGCCACCCGACCCGTGCTCACCGACCCCGGTCTCGTCCGGCTCCGCCAGGACGTCGAGCTCAGCGCCCACCAACTCACCCGAAAGCGGCTGACGGCCCTGCAGGACGCCACCTGGGCGCTCATCAACACCCCGGCCTTCCTGTTCAACCG
>JBBQML010000983.1:0-1913 GCA_038328885.1 Verrucomicrobiota bacterium
CTGCGGGGGCGCGGACTTGGCGTTGGTGTGAATCCGCAGCCTCGGAAAGCGCTCCCGGATCGGCTCCAGCGCCGCCACATGGTCGCCGTGGGTGTGCGTGATAAAGAGGTGTTGGAGGTTCAACCGTTCCGCCTCGAGCAACGCGAAGCTCGGGGCAGCCTCGAACCCCGTATCGAATAGCGCCGCCTCGCGGGTCACCTCGTCCCACAGCAGGTAGCAGTTCACCGACATGCCATCGCCGGTGGTGGTGATCGGGCGCAGCTCGCGCCACATCCCCAGATCCACCGGGGCCGGCAACCAGCCCCCCACCAACTGGCGCAGCTTGGGCGACGAGAGTCCGAGGCACCCAGCGATGCCCTCCCAGTCGATCCCCACGGGAGCCGTACCCGAATCCTCGAACGCCGCCAGCGCGTCCGGCGCGATCCGGGCCGCACAAACGGCCTCGACCGCGGGCAGGTCCAGCATCAACCGGGCTTTGCGAACAACGTCACCCGCATGGTCTTCCAGCGTCATGGACGCCGACGGTACCGCCCCCTCCGCCGCACGGTCCAGCCCACGTCGGGCGCCCCAGCAGTTTCTATTTGCGTCGCCATGCAACCGGCCTTCACACCTCGTCGCGAAACCCTCCCGGGTGACCCGGGTGTCTCGGGCTACCACAACCTGGTCTGGGACGTTACCGCCCTGCTGCAGGCGCACAGGAGCGCCCGGCTTGCCGTCGCGGGGCGACTTCTCAGGATAGACGGGCGTTTTGCGATGCCCGGATTAGGCGTGCGTCCCCGGATCGCGTCGCGCGGCGAGGCCCCGTCCTCCGGATGCGCATCCCCCGCGCCCCGCCCCCACGTTTCGCTTCCCTCGGAAACCGGTCCTTCCTACGCTGTCAACCAGCATGCGCACTGCATTTGACGCCACGATTTCGGATCGAATCTCCGCCTTGGGCCGGCGAGTCCTCGACGGCGGCCGGCTCTCCCGCGAGGAAGCGCTGTTCCTGTTCCACCTCGAGACCACCGCCGACATCTTCGAACTTCTGGCCTGGGCCAACCGGATCCGGGAGCATTTCAAGGGCAACCAGATCCACCTGTGCTCCATCGTCAATGCCAAGGCCGGGGGCTGCTCCGAGAACTGCAAATTCTGCTCCCAGTCTGCTTTCCACCAGACGGAGTCCCCCCGCTACGGCTTCGTCGACCCCGAGCCAGCCCTGGAGGCGGCGGCGGAGGCGGGCCGGAATGGGGTGACCGCCCTGGGCCTGGTCGCGGCCTGGAAGGGGCTGAACGAAGGTCCGATGCTTGAGGAGGTCTGCGACCGCGTGCGCGAGTTGAAGGCGCAAGGCAAAGTGCGCGTCGATGTCTCGCTCGGCATCGTGAAAAGCCAGGTCGTGGCCGACCGCCTCAAGGAGGCCGGCGTGGAATGCTACGGGCACAACCTCGAAAGCTCCCGACGGTTCTTCCCCCAGCATTGCACCAGCCACACCTTCGAGGATCGGCTCGGAACCATCCGCCACCTCAAGCAGGCCGGAATCCGGATCTGCTCGGGCGGGATCATCGGCATGGGGGAGACCCGCGAGGACCGCTGCGACCTCGCCCTGGAGTTGCGCGAGGTGGGGGCGAACGTGGTTCCCATCAACATTCTGAATCCGATCGAGGGCACCCCGCTCGAGCACCAGCCCCCGATCGCCCCGCTCGAGGCGCTGAAGACCATCGCGTGCTTCCGCTTCCTCCTGCCCCGCCAGGAGATCATGGTCGCCGGGGGCCGGACGAAGAACCTGCGGGACCTGCAGAGCCTGATCTTCGCCGCGGGCGCCAGCGCCCTGATGGTGGGCAACTATCTGACCACCCTCAACCGGCCGGTGGAGGAGGATCTCCAGATGCTCAAGGACCTCGGCCTCGACCCCTCCTGGGAGCACGACTTCGCGGATC
>JBBQML010000984.1:0-1907 GCA_038328885.1 Verrucomicrobiota bacterium
GGCGCCAGGAGGAACCAGAGCACCGGCCAGAGTGTTCCGTTGGCGAGGATGCTGAGGAAGTACGGGAAGCCCTGGCACGCGCGAATCGTCACCGCCCAGCGAAGCTGGTGGCTCCAAACCCCGCCCCAGCCCGCTGGCACCGCCCCGCAATCCACCACCACCGGGCATAGCTGGGTCCGCTTCCCCAGCCCGGCGATCAGGTACCCCAGCCGGTTGTCGTCCGCGAGATAATGGCCCAGCGCGGCGAACCCGCCGATGGCGTCGAGATCCGTCCGGCGCAACGCGACCGCCGCACCCAGGGCGTAGTCGAGCGGCTTCAGGGTCTGGTTTTGCAGGACCTGGCTCCAGAAATCCGCGTTCACGGCCAGGGACTCCCACCGCATGGCCAGGGTCGGCGCACCGGGCAGACGGAACCGGTAAAGGCAATGCACGAGTCCAACCCCCGGCTCCTGCAGGGGCAGGGTCAACTGGCTCAGCAGGTCCGGGGGGGCGACGACGTCGGCATCGCTGATCACCACCACCTCGCCCACGGCCAACCGCGCCATCTGCCGCAGGTTGCTCACCTTGCGGTTCACGCCCAGTCGTTCTGGACAGACCACCACGCGGGCCCGAATCGTGGGATGCCTCGCCTCGAGAGCCTCCAGCGTCGGCACGGCCGGGTCGTCCGCCGCATCCACCCCGAAGAGCACCTCCACCGGGCCTGGATAATCCTGCTGCAGCCAGGTGCCAAGCGCCTCCGGCGCCCCCGGGTCCACGCCCTTCACGGGTTTGAGAACCGAGATCGCCGGGAACGGCCCGCCCCTCGCAGTCCGCGCCTCCAGGGGAAACCGCGCCGCGGCCACCCACTGCCAAGCCATGAGGACGCCGCTCAGCACAGCCAGGATAGCGAGCGCGGCGGCGAACATCGGGGGGGTGGGTTTACCGGGGATGCGTGAGGTGAATCAACCCGCCAATGGCCGGCACCGCCCAGACCTCGAGCGTTGCCGGCGGTTCCGGACGCCCGGTATGTTCCGCGCCCGATGAAGCTCTCCGGGCGATGGCTACAGCCCACCGCCGCCTTCTGCCTGCTGTTCTCAGGCGTCGCCGGCCTGGTCTACCAGGTCGCGTGGGCCCGCTATCTCGCGCTCCTCCTTGGCCACACGAGCTACGCGGTCGTCGCCGTCCTCGTCGCCTTCATGGGCGGGTTGGCGCTCGGAAATGCCGCGCTCGGCCGCTTCGCCGACCGGGTGGAACGGCCGCTGGCACTCTATGGCTGGCTGGAGTTGGGCATCGCCATGTACGCGCTCGCCTTTCCGGCGTACTTCGAACTCTGCGAGGCGGGTTACCTCGCGCTGGCCCGCGGCGCCACCCCCGGCAGCCCGTGGCTGCTCGCCTTGAAGTTCGGCTTCGGCTTCGCGGCAATCCTCCTGCCAACCACCCTGATGGGCGGCACCCTTCCGGTCCTGACCCGCTTCGTGACCCGTTCGCTCGGAGAGCTCCGCGCCCGGGTCGCCAGCCTCTATTTCGTGAACAGCCTCGGCGCTGTCGCCGGCGTCCTGCTCGCCGATTTCTGGTGGATACCCGCCTACGGCCTCGACGCGACGGTGCTTGGGGGAGCGCTCCTGAACGGCATCGTGGGCGCAGTCGCCCTGCTGGTGAGCAGCGGGCTGCAGGAAGGCATCGCCCCCGGCCCAACCCCCGCGCTCCCCGCCACCGCCCAACCGACGCCGGCCAACCCGACCGTGCCCGCGGAGGACGAGGTGTTTTCCACCTACGAACTGCGGCTCGCGATCGCCGCGGCCGGGATCTCCGGCTTCGTCGCGATGCTCTACGAGGTGGTCTGGACCCGCCTCCTCAGCCTCGTCCTGGGTTCCTCCACGCATGCCTTCTCGATCATGCTGGTGACCTTCATCGCCGGCATTGCGACC
>JBBQML010000985.1:0-1902 GCA_038328885.1 Verrucomicrobiota bacterium
GCGCCGTGTCACCACGGCGACTCCGAGACAAGGGGGCTTTTTGAAGAGGCTGCCAGCCGACCGTCTTCCCGTGCCCGGTCTCGAGTGCCTGGGCATCGGAACCCTCGATCCGGCGGCGGCGTCTTTCGATTCACGCTTTCCGCGGAGTTCGGGCTGACTCCACGTCAGCCTATGACACCCGCAATCCCTGGGACCGCATCCGGGCTTCGCCCCGCAGCGGCGGATGTGCCAACGTCCTGCGCCGTGGAAAGCACCGTGCATCCCCCTGGAGACCCGGGGCGGCAACCGCCCACGGGCGAGACCTGGCGGCAGGGCTTCCTCAGCCTGATGTTCACGCAGTTTCAGGGTGCGTTCAGCGACAACGCACTCAAGTGGCTGGTGACGTTCCTGGTGTTCTCGCTGAACCTGCCGAAGGCGGAGCAGGACTCGATCGTGAGCCTGGCGGGGGCGTTGTTCGCGGTCCCCTTCCTGCTGTTCTCGATGTGGGGCGGGTGGTTGGCAGACCGGTGCAGCAAGCGGTCGGTGATGATGGGGGTGAAGGCAGCCGAGATCGGGATCATGTTGTTCGCGGCCCTGGCGCTGGCCCGCGGATCGCTGGCGCTCCAACTCACCGCCATCTGCCTGATGGGTGCGCACAGCGCGTTCTTCGCCCCGGCCAAGTACGGCATCCTCCCCGAGGTCCTGCCGGCGACGCGGTTGTCGTGGGGCAACGGGATTCTCGAATTGCTCACCTTCGTGGCGATTATCCTCGGCACCGTCACGGGTGGCTGGCTGGCCGAGGCGCTCTCAGGCCGGCAGATGATTTCGGGGTTCCTCCTGGCCGGGTTGGCGGTGGTCGGACTGGTGGCCAGTCGAGGCATCCAACGGGTGCCCCCGGCGGATCCAGCCAAGCCGTTCGTGCTCAACTTCCCCGCCGAGATCTGGCGGCAGATGGGGCACCTGCGCCGCAACCGGGACCTGTGGCGGGCCAACTGGGGCAATACCGCGTTCTTCTTCGTGGCGGCGCTGGTGCAGATGAATCTCGCGCTCTACGCGAAACAGGTCTTCAACCTCCAGCCTACCCAGCAGTCCTGGCTCCAAGCCGCGCTCTGCCTGGGGATCGGCACGGGCAGCGCCTGTGCCGGGCAGTTGTCCCGGGGCCGGATCGCCTACGGATTCGTGCCGCTGGGCGCCACGCTTATGGCGCTGGCCTCGGTGGTCATGGGCTGGCCGGGCGTCCCGCAGGGAGCCTTCACCACGGCACTCGCCGCCCTCGGTTTCGGAGGCGGCCTGTTCATCGTCCCCGTGGCCGCCGCCCTCCAACACCTCCCGGCGGCCCACGAGAAGGGTGCGGTCCAAGGGATCGCCAGCTGGTTGTCCTGGGTCGGCATCGTGCTGGCGGCCGCGACCCAGGAGACGCTGGGCAAGCTCCTCCATTTCTCCCATGGCCAGGTCTTCTGGTTCTGCGGCGCCGCGGCCCTGGTGGCCGGGATCTACGTCGCCGCCACCCGACCCGGTGCCATCCGGGCGCTGTTCAACCCCCTGCCCCCGGATTCCCATGCTTGAAGCCCCTTCACGACGGACGTTCCTCCGAGCCGTCGCCGGCGGTGCCCTTGCCTCGGTCGCCGCGACGGCGACCGGTTGTACCGGTTCCGCCCACCGGACTCGCGGGTGCGTCGACACGCACACGCACTTCTACGATCCGGGCCGGCCGGAGGGGGTTCCCTGGCCACCGAAGGATGACCCACTGTTGTACCGTCCGGTGTTCCCGGCCGAGTTCGAGAACCTCGCCCGACCGCTCGGGGTGACGCGCACCGTCGTGGTCGAGGCCAGTTCGTGGGTAGAGGACAACGCCTGGGTCCTCGCGCTGGCGGCGCGCCACCCGATGCTCGGCGGTGTCGTGGGCAACCTACGCCCTGGGGC
>JBBQML010000986.1:0-1896 GCA_038328885.1 Verrucomicrobiota bacterium
GGTGCGATCCTCGACCGTGCCGGTGACGGCGTGGCGCAGGAGCCACTCCGGGACATTGCCACCCAACCGGGTGACCGTGGGCACCCAGCCGCCCTTGGCGCGGCCGACGTGCGTCTGGATCTGCCTGATGTAGTCGCGGACCTGCGGGGCGTCCGGCGTGGCGACCTTGGCGGAGCGGGTCACGCGGCCCCGCCGATCCCGACGCGAGCGGTGAAGTTCGGCAGCGAATGGCAGGACACGGAACCCGGCGAAACCACCCTTCTCGAACCGGGCGAACACGGCTTCCAGCCCGGCGTAGTCGCGCGCCCGGATCAGCTTGCGGATGTCGGGACTGGTGAAGTCGGCTGGCCGGATCGGCGTCACCGCCCGCCGGATGTCCCGGGCGACGGCCTTGCGGCCTTGGGCGCGAGTCCCGGGAGGGGTGAACTGAACGAGTTTTCGACCCAGCAGCATCGACTGCTGCCGGACCGCGCCCCGCGCATCCTTCCCAAGGCTCAGGATGTAACGGGTGACCGCGTCGTTGAAGTCGCGGGCGTTGACGGACAGATCAAGCACGGGCGACCTCCACGGTAAAGCGGATGAACACGTCGTGGGGGGAGTCCTCCACGGCGACCACTCGGAAACTCCGGCCGCCCAAGTCGGTGAGTTCGTCGCCGACCGCGATCTCGGCCCCCGCCACGTCGCCCCGGAGGGCGTAGAGGTTGTCCTCGGAGCGCTCCTCAGACCCAAAGGCGTACTCGCCCTCGGCTGCCGGCCGGGTCTTGAACCCCGGAACGTGCTGCCCAAGGGCGCGGAAGATCAGGCCGCTCCGGACGTGCGTCACGGTGCGTCCCCGGACCACGAGCTGGGATTGAATCCCAGCCAGGCGTGCTTGTTCGGTCAGCGTCACGGCGTTTCGGAGGGCTTGGCCTTCTTGGGCTTGGTGACGGTGAGGCGCTGGTGCTCGGCGAGCAGCCAGGCCACGTCGCGGTTGCGGCGGGCGAGACGGCGAAGTCGGGAATCCCGGCCCTTCTCGCCCTGCATCCGCGTGAGGTGTCTGAGGTCGATGGCGGTCAGCGCCACCGGCTCCGGGTATGGATCGACTTTGGGAGTGCTCATAGCTTGGTGACCGTGCGCAGCACTTAGCCGTTGGTGCGGATGCAGACGGCGCCGACGCGGTTCGCCGTAGCCAGCACGAGGGTCCAGTTGGCGATGGTCCCGAGTTCGGCATTGCTCGGGCTCTCAGCGGCTGGGGTACCGACCCACTTCGTGCCGTTCAGGTGAAGCACGAACCGGGTCCGGTCGTAGATGATCTCGTTGTTGAGCCCGAACTTCTTCTCCATCTGGAGCGCGGCGACATCGACGACGTCGGTCTTCTGCGGCTTCTCGCCCTTGGCGATGATCCCCTTGGCCAGGAGGTAGGTGTCGTACACGAAGCCGTTGGTGGTGCCGGCGCGCACGAGCGCCTCGGACGTGTAGATCGGAATGCCGCGGTAGGTGCGGATGGTCCACGGGCCACGGCTGGCTTTGTCGAAGCTGGTCTCATCGGCCAGTTCGAGGGCGGCGAGGATGGTCGGGTGCAGCCAGAGGGCGCCGTCCATCAGGTCATCCGCCAGTTCCCCCATGAGGCTCTTGGCCTGGATGAAGAGCTCGATGCCCATGAGTTGGGCCGAGGTGGCGTCGGTGCCCGACTCGTCGAAGGCGTCGACGCGCACGGGCTTCAGGGGAGCCGCCACACCGGAAGCCCCGACCGAACCGAAAGCGCCCCGGATCATCGCGAGCAGGGTCTTCTGGCGCTGCTTGAGCCGGCGCTGCGCCATCTGGGCGACGATCTCTCCGACCGGGTCCTCGCCGGACAGTTGGGCCGCGAATGCCGTGGCCGAGCTCTTGCACACCCGGTTGCAGGCGACGGCCTTC
>JBBQML010000987.1:0-1883 GCA_038328885.1 Verrucomicrobiota bacterium
CCGCCGACGGCGTCATCGTGGAGATCGAGTCCATCAGCGAAAAACCGGTCGCAAGGATCGAGATCCTGGTTAACGGAGCGGTGGTGGAGTCGGTAGTCCCGGACCTGACCCGAACCCCCGAGGGCGCCTGGCAGGCGAGGCTGAGCCGCCGGGTGCCCGTCGAGGAGTCGTTCTGGCTGGTGGTGCGGAGCACGGAGCCGCAACCCGACGGCCGCCAGCGATTCGCCCACACGGCGCCCTGGCACTTCACCATCGCGGACCAGCCCATCGTGCCCCGCCGGGTGCAGGTCCAGTACTTCATTTCCCTCATGGAGCAGGAACTCCAACGCAACGCCGCAATCCTCCCGCCGTCGGCGCTCGCCGAGTTCGAGCAGGCACTGCAGGCCTACCGCCGCCTCCTGCCGGGCGCCCGGGATCGCTGACCCGGCGGGGACACTGCCGGAACGCGGTGGAGCGGAGCCTCCAGGGTGGGACAGGCTTCCCGGCTGGCAATCGCCCCGCCAACCGCCACCGCCTGGGTTGCGGCTGCCGAAATGACCGCCGCGAGCGTGGCTGGAGCCTGCCGAACCACCTGGGGCGGTCAACGAGTTCCGCCGCGCTCCGGGCGAGCGCGGAAAACGCGGCCTTCCAAAGCCCCCGCTCCTGCGCCTTCGCGTAGGCTGCCTCGAGCCGCGGCTGGAACGTCGGATAGAGCAGAGACCCATTTCCTGGATGGCGTGGGCGAACTCGTGGATGAGGATGTTCTCACTCGCGTACGGATCGCCCGGGTAGCCGAGGAGGTTCTCCTCCGCGCAGCTGACCGCGGGTCGAGCGTTGGTCGCGCCCAGGCCACGCGCCCGCCGGTCCCCGCGCCGCCATGGGGTCGGATCTAAATGTTTGACGTTCGTCCGCGGATGTCGTCGCGAATAGTCAATAATTTAGATCTGACCCCAGGAACTGCCGGCATCGAGCCTCCGCCACCCGTTGCCGGTAACCCCCGGGGCGCGGCGGGCAACCCGGAGACGACGGGGTCGCCATTGATGCTCACGCCGAAGTTGTGCGCCGCCATTCGGGTCGGATCTAAATGTTTGACGTTCGTCCGCGGATGTCGTCGCGAATAGTCAATAATTTAGATCTGCCCCCAGGAACTGGTCAGGCCCGGTTCGGGATTTACGCGCGGCAGGCTCTCCCTTAATACGACGCGCGCTCCGCGAAGCGTCAACATGGTCCCCGCCGGGCTGCCGGCGGAATTCACGGGCGAGCGACCGGGGCCTCCGTTCACCCAACACCCAACCCCACCCCACACTCCATGACTCTAAAGAACAAACTTGGTTCGACGGACTCGCGGGCCCCGAAGGGGTTCGCCCCGATCGCCATCGGCCTCGGCCTCACGCTCATCCACCTCATCGGCATTCCCGTCACCAACCTCTCGGTCAATCCCGCCCGCAGCACAGGACCGGCGTTGTTCGTCGGGGGCTGGGCACTCCAGCAACTCTGGCTGTTCTGGCTCGCCCCGATCCTGGGCGCCGCCCTCGCCGGCGTCGTCTATCCCGCCATGGCCGGGAAGCCGGACCGCGCCTGAGCCTTGGCTCACCGCCCTGATGACTTCGTTCCCGAAGGCTTCCACCGCACCGACCACGCCGGTCGAACTGCGTAGACAGCAGCGTCTGTTGGGCGGCGTGGTCGGGTTTCTCGGGGTCCTCACGCTTCTCGTCCCGCTGGCGCCCGACCTCGCCCCCGAGGAGCGCATCGCCGCACTGCTGCTCGCCACCGCCGCCATCGAACTCTTCCACGGGTTCCGCCGTTCCGACCCTGCAGCGCGGCGCTCCGCCTGGTTCGGCGGGGGTGGCACGGTCGCCCTGGGCGGACTGCTGGTGGTTGCCCCCGCCCTCATCGCGGGCACG
>JBBQML010000988.1:0-1876 GCA_038328885.1 Verrucomicrobiota bacterium
GCACCCCGACCCGCGCCCATGATTACCAAGATGACCGGCACCCTGACCCGCGTCCACGAGGACGACATCCGCGTCGAGGTCGGGCCGTTCGAGTATCAGGTGCTGGTGCCGGAGTCGGTGCGGCGGCAACTGCAACTCCGCACCGGGCAGGAAGTCACGCTGCACATCACCGAGTATTTGGAAGGGAACAGCGGCGGCAACCGGTTCATCCCCCGCAAGCTCGGCTTCACCACTGCCGCCGAGTTGGAGTTCTTCGAGCTGTTCTGCACCGTCGAGAAGATCGGCGCGAAGAAGGCGCTCAAGGCCATGTGCCGGGGGGTGCGGGAGATCGCCGACGCCATCGCCCGGCAGGACGCCAAATGGCTGACCACGTTGCCCGGCATCGGGGCCACCACCGCCGAGCAAATCATCACCACGCTGAAGCGGAAGGTCGCGCCGTTCGCCGTCGCGTCCGGGGACACCGTGGACGCGCTGCCCGGCACCGCCGTCGCCGTCGAACCGCCGGCCAAGGAGAAGAAGCCGCGCAAGGGGACCGCCGCCGCCGACCCCGCGCCGGAACCGACCGGGTTGCCCAGCGGTCAGGTGATCGAGGACGTGTACTTGGCGCTCATGGCCCTCGGCCTGACGCCCATCGAGGCGCGGGAGAAGTTGGACAAGTTGCTGCAATCCGGGAAGCGGTTCGCGGACGTGTCGGAGGCGATGGCGCTACTATTTGGGAAGGGCGACAAGTAACCCGCGATACGCTACAAAGGGACGCATCATGACCCGCACGATCGCCTTCGTCTTGCTGGCCGTCGCCCCCGTGCTCGCCGCCGACCCGCCGGCCGCGCTGAAGCCTTTTCAGGGCAAATGGGTGGTGTCCGCAGCTACCCTCGGCGGGCGGGACCACGAGGACGACTTCGCCACTCTGAAGTTGACCGTCACCGGCGACAAGTACGAGACGACTTTGAACATCCTCAAGGACGCCGGCGCGGTTACGGTGAACGCGGCGAAGTCGCCCAAGTGGCTGACCCTGACCAGCAGCGAGAAGAACGGGCCGTTTAAAGGCCGCACCATGCCCGGCATCTACGAATTCAAGGGCGGCAAGTTGCTGGTGTGCCTCAACTCGGAGAAGGCCGACCGCCCGACCAAGTTCGACGCCCCGGAGAAGACGCCGCTCATGCTGATCGAGTTCACGAAGTCGAAGTGACTGGCGGCTCGGGGGGAGCCTCGCCCTCTCAAAACACTTCTGGAAGTCTGAATGCTCGCGCGACTCCGACGATTCCTCGTTTTTCAAGCGTTCCTGTGGTGGCAGGGCGGGTTCGTCTTTTACGCCGCCGTGGTGGTGCCGGTCGGGTCGGACGTGAACGGGGCGTACTTCCAGGGTCTCGTCACGCAACGAGTGACGGACTGGCTGGCCGTCATCGGCCTCGGCTGGCACCTGCTCTTCGCCTGGGACGTGTGGGCCGAGCACGACCCGATCCGCCGGCGGGTCCGCCTCCGTTTCGCCGGCTGGCTGGTGTCGCTGCTGCTGCTCGCCGCGCTCGCGTGGGTTCACCTGAAGTTGGACGCCCTGCTGGATGCCGAGGACATGGACGATCTCGCCTTCCGCCGCTGGCACATCGCGTACTTGTGGGGCGTCACGGCGCAATGGGCGCTGGGGCTGGTTCAAGCCTGGCTAACGCTGGGGGCGTGGACGAAAACCCCGGCGTAAGCCCACCACTTCCGGGGTACAATGCCGGAAATGGAGAACCGCCGATGCCGCTCCGCGACCACTTCCGCTCGCCGGTGAACGACACCCACTCGTGGGACGAGGTCCACGGCGGGTGGCCGATGGAGATTGTCCGCACGTTGAACTCGCTGCTTCCCGCTGGCTTCCGGGCGGCCCCCCAGATTC
>JBBQML010000989.1:0-1869 GCA_038328885.1 Verrucomicrobiota bacterium
TCAAGGACGCCGCCGGCAAGACGGTGAACCTCGCCGACCTGACCGCCAAGGGGCCGGTCCTCGTCCGCCTCACCTGCGGCTGCTCCGGGTGCGACAAGGAACTCGCCTACTTCCAGAAGATCGACGAGGCGTACAAGGGCCAAGGCCTCATCAGCCTGTACGTGTTCAAGGAGCCGGACGCGAAGATGGCGAAGTACGCCACCGACAAGAAACTCGGTGACGTGCTGTACGCGGTGGATCCGAAGGGCGAGAGTTGGACCGTGTTCCAGACGAAGACGATGCCGACCAACTTCCTGATCGCCAAGGGCGGGAAGATCGTCTCCGTGGCGGCCGGGTGCGACCCGAGCGGGCTGCTCGCCAACACCGTGTCCGAGAAAACCGGCAAGCTGCTCGGCGTCGATCCCGTGGACGTGAAGGCCAAGAAGTGATTCGGGCAGAGCGACCGCAGCGTCGCGGACCCACGCCGGACTGCATCGACGGCCGTGACGTGGACGTTCTCCTGGGCCGATCCCTTGGAACAAACTCATGACACGAGTCCGACTCCTGCTCGCGGCTTCCGCCCTCTTCCTCGCCGAGGCGGCCCGCGCGGCGGACCCGCCCAAGAAGGCCGAACCCGAGCGGCTGAAGCTTTGGAACCAGCGCGCGCCGCAGGGCGACGGCACCTTCGAGAAGGCCGAGGCGGTCATCACCGTCCACCGGCCGGAGAAGCCCAACGGCACCGCCGCCGTCATCTGCCCCGGCGGCGGCTACGGCGGCCTGGTGACCGGGGCCGAGGGGCACGGGATCGCCGACTGGTTGAACAAGCACGGCGTCGTGGGTGTGGTTCTGGAGTACCGCCTGCCGAAGGGCGGCCGTTCGTTCCTCTTCTCGACGCCCAGCGGGCGCTCCGGACGGTGCGGGCGAACGCCAAGGCGTGGGGGGTCGATCCGGCGAAGGTCGGCATCATCGGGTTCTCGGCCGGTGGTCACTTGGCCTCGACCGCCGGCACGCACTTCGACGACGGCGACCCGAAGGCGGAGGACGCTGTAGAGCGGCAAGGGTGCCGGCCGGACTTCATCATCCTCATTTACCCGGTCGTCACGATGGGTGAGAAGGCGCACGGCGGCTCCCGGACCAACCTGCTTGGGAAACGGCCCGATGCGAAACTGCTGACCCACTTCTCGAACGAGAAGCAGGTGACGGCGAAGACCCCGCCGACGTTCCTGGCCCACGCGAAGGACGACCGGGTGGTGGTGTCGGAGAACAGCAAGGCGTTTCACGACGCTCTCGTCGCCCGGAAGGTGCCGGCCGAGTACTTGGAACTGGCGTCCGGCGGCCACGGGCTGAACGGGTACAAGGGGCCAATGTGGGACGCCTGGCAGACCCGCTCGCTGGCGTGGCTCGCCGAGCTGAAATTGCTCCCGTCGGATGCGGGGAAGAAGTGAGGGTGAGCGTCACTTGTGTCGGTGGGATTCACTCGGCGTTGGTGGCCCGGTAGGCGTCCCACGGGCCGAGTTCGCTGCGGAACAGGGCGCGGAGGTGGCACACGGCGTCCGCCTCCGACCACCGCGCCCCCGTCGCCTTCCGCCGCTGGTTCACCACCTGCTTGCACGCCGCCTCCACCGGACCCGAACCGATCGCCCACCCCTTCGACCGGTACGTCGGGTCGTCCATCCGATGCGCCTGGTTCTCACGGGGCGACTCCGGCGGGTGTCGCTAAGAGTCTATCCGGGAAGTTACAGCTGACGGAAGTCGGTGCGCGTAGGATGTTTGGGCCGTTCCTTCCGAACCCCGCCTGGACCTCCCGTGGACCGCATTTACCCGACCGACTTGACCGACGACCAGTGGGCGATTCTGGAACCGTTGCTCCCGCCCGCCAAGCCCGGCGGC
>JBBQML010000990.1:0-1864 GCA_038328885.1 Verrucomicrobiota bacterium
CCCCCCGGTTCCCCACCGCCGCCGAACTCTCCGCCTCCGCGGTGGCTCTCACCACCGGGGCGGGCGGCGATGGCCTGTTCGCGGCAGCCGACCTGCCGGTGTTCCTCAACGATCGCCTGCTCGGCGTCGACGACGCCGCCCTCCTGGTCGCGCCCTCGATGCGACTGCTGCCGGAAGCCGCCCTCTCCGCCGGCGACTTCGTGGCCTTCCAGAACAATTTCGTCACCTACGCGAACAACCGGCCGCAGCTCGACCTCTTCTTCGTGGGCGACCTCCCCTCACTGGTGACCGAGACCAACCCGGTGATGGCCGCGGCCAACTGGGCCACGGGTGCCGGGGGGGTCGTTCCCCCCGCCTCCCGGACCACCTTCAACGCCCTGTACTGGCCACACGTCCAGGTCGCCGACCCCGCGGGCGTCGGCCGCAACCCGACCCTCGCGATACCGCCCTCCGGTTACGTCGTCGGGCTCTACTCCCAGATCGACGGACGTCGGGGGGTCTGGAAGGCGCCCGCCGGCACCGAGGCCCAACTCGGCGGCGTGCTCGCTTTGCAGTATGAGGTCCTCGACGTCCACCAGGACACCCTCAACCCGCGTGCGGTCAATGCGCTGCGACGAATCCCCTCGGCGGGGCTGGTCATCTGGGGGGCACGCACGGGCGAAGTGACGGGCGACTGGCGCTACATCCCGGTGCGGCGCACGGCGATCTTTCTGCGCAAGAGCATCTACAACGGGATCCAGTGGGCCGTTTTCGAGCCCAATGACGAGCGCCTCTGGCAGACGTTGCGCAACACCATCGGCGCTTTCATGGAGACCCAGTTCCGCAACGGGGCCTTTGCCGGCCTGACCTCCCGCGACGGCTACTTCGTGAAGGTCAATTCCGAAACCACCACCCCCGACGACCAGGCCGCCGGGATCGTGAACATCCTGGTCGGGTTCGCCCCACTGCGCCCTGCCGAGTTCGTCGTGGTCTCACTCCAGCAGATGGCGGGACGCAAGAGCTGAGAGCCCGGCGACGATCCCCTCCAACGATCCCAACCAGCCCAGGACCCCCATGCCCCAATTCAACGTCAACTCGCATCGCCAGGACCCTTACAAGAACTTCAAGTTCCGGGTGGTCTGGGACAACGTGGCAGTTGCCGGCCTGTCCAAGATGTCGGCCGTGAAACGGATCACCGAGGTGGTGGAATGGCGCGAGGCGGGCGGCCCCTCGATCATCCGCAAGATGCCCGGCCGGACCAAATTCGAGCCCATCACGCTGGAGGCTGGCCTCACCCATGACCGCAAGTTCCTCGAGTGGGCCGAGCAGGTGAACAGCCCGCAGGGAGACGCCGGCATGTCGCTCGTGAATTATCGCAAGGAGGTCACCATCGAGGTGCTCAACTTGCAGGGCACCCCGGCCATGGCATTCAAGCTGCGACGCGCCTGGGCCAGCGAGTTCCAGGCCGTCCCGGAACTGGATGCCAACGCCAATGCTGTCGCCATCCAGATCCTCAAGCTGGAGTACGAGGGATTCATGATCGACGAGTCGGTGGCCGAGCCCGCCGAGAGCTGATGAACGCCCGGGACCTCGCCTGTCGGTTGCGCGACATCACCGGCTTCGACGAGGAATGGATCTCGCGCGGCCGGCCTTGGCGGAGCCCGCCCGCCGCCTGCCATGAACTGGTCGACCGTTGCCTCGGCGGTCTCGGGGAAGCCGACCCCACCGCCCTCGCCACCGTCCGCCAACTCAGCCTCGCCCAACGCGATTGGCTGCTGCGCGAACTCCGGCGTGACTGGGTCGGCCCGCGCCTCCGCAGCCAGGTGCATTGTCCCCACTGCGGCGAGCGGTCCGAGATCGAGTTTTCCGATGAGGCGCTCCCCGT
>JBBQML010000991.1:0-1863 GCA_038328885.1 Verrucomicrobiota bacterium
TCGCTTGAGTAGCGCCGTGACCCGCCGCTCGTCACCCGGTCCGGCACCCCGTCGGGCTGCGAGGGTCAACGTCGGTGCCCCCTCCGGCCACTGCCGCCAAAGGGCCTCGATGCGGTCGTTCGTGTCCTGGAATTCCGGGACCGTCGTGCGCCAATACCCGAACACCGCCTGAACCTGGGCCAGCGACCGCTCCCCAGGCAGCAGCGCGAGGATTTCCCGCACCGACGCGGGCACCGGGTCTGCCACCGCGTTCGTCGCGGAGGTCACACTGATCCGCCAGCGACCGAGATTGTGGTTCTGGTTGTCGTCGGAGTTGTCCCCGCCGTGGTTCTGCTGGAGATGGAACCGCAGCGCCACGCCGTGGGTGAACTCGATCGGTCGCTCCGGCACGAACACCGCCTGGCGAGCCACGTTCCGCCGGCCCGGGCCCGCGTCGATCCCCCACGCGGTGTCCCCCTTGCCGTCGATGGCGTACGCCACCGGACCATAGGTACGCGCGTCCCCGCCGTTGCGTTTGCGGCTCTCGGACTGAAACTCGGGCTCCAGCGGCTTCTCCGAATTCGCGAAGTCCGTCGTGGCTGAGATGAACTTGACCTCGATCTGGTTGGTCGGGTTCGCAAGGTCGACCGCCGTGACCTTGAACTCACTCAGCGCCGACATCCCGAGGATCGAACGGCCGGGTCCGTTGCAGGGGAGGTTCGGGTCGGTGAGTTGCTCGAAACGGAAGGCCCCGATCGACGACAGGTGATTCGTGCCGTCAAAACGCGCGGTCCATTGCGTGGGCGCATAGCTGGCCGCGCGGACCGAGCCGTCGGGGTAGTAATAGAACCGCTCCCCGTTGTCGCCGACGTTCACGTGAGTCACGACCACCCACTCCGGTTGGTCCGCCTGGACGGTGTCCTCCCACGCGGCCATCCGGGCCTCCCAGTCGGGGGTGCGGTGGCGCAGCCCGGCCTCCAGGTCCTGCATCTCCCGGCGCAAGTTGGCCACCTGCATCTGCTGCTCCGGTGCGTAGGCGATCTGCGATCCTTCGTGGTCGTTGTTCAGGAAGGCGAACAGCCGAAAATACTCCTCCTGGCTGATGGGATCGAACTTGTGCGTGTGGCACTGGGCACACTGGATGGTCAGCCCGAGGACGCCCTTTCCGATCGCGTCCAGACGGTCGAACATCGCCTCCATCCGGAACTGCTCGGGGTCCACGCCCCCCTCCTCGTTGAGCATCGCGTTCCTCAAGAACCCCGTGGCCACCCGCTGGTCCTGGGTCGGCTCGGGCAGCAGGTCACCCGCGAGTTGCTCGATGACGAACTGGTCGTAGGGCAGGTCACGGTTCAGCGCCGAGACCACCCAGTCCCGATAGAACCAGATGAACCGGGGCTTGTCCTTCTCGAAACCGTCGCTGTCCGCGTACCGCGCCGCATCGAGCCAGTACCGACCCCAACGCTCCCCGTAATGGGGCGAGGCCAGCAACCGCCCGACCACCCGGCTGTAGGCCTCCGCGGAGCGATCGGCCAGGAACGCATCGATCTCGTCCACGCGGGGCGGCAGTCCGATGAGGTCCAGGTGCAATCGGCGCAGCAGCGTGACGCGGTCGGCCTCCGGCGAGGGCGTCAGGCCTTCGTCCGCCAGCCGCGCCCCGACGAAGGCGTCCACCGGGGTGGCGAGTGGAGTTCCGGCCGCGGCCGGCAGCGCTGGCCGTTGCGGCGCCCGGAAGGCCCAATGGTCCGCGGCCCGCGCCTGGATGACCTGGGCTGAATCCGCGGCGACTGCCGTGGTGGCCAGGCCCCAGCCGGCGAGGCAGACGCCGGTGAATCGACCGGCGACGCGTCGCCACCGTCTACAGTTCTGGGACATCCGGGGAACCAC
>JBBQML010000992.1:0-1853 GCA_038328885.1 Verrucomicrobiota bacterium
AACTGGTGACCCCCGACGAGGCGAAGGAGTGGTTCGCCCTCCGCCCGGCAGCGCCCGGAAACATCCTCCCGATGCCTTCCGCGGCCCTTGCCCCAGCGTCCCGAGCGAACGCGCCACAAGGCCGGGGGGCGCGTCAACTCCCCTGACCGGGGATCTCCGTGCCATCGAGGTCGGCATCAGGGCCGACTTGTCGGTCACAATGGAGAATCGACTCGGCGCCATTGAGAAAGATCCGGCTTGACGCTTCTGAGGTTTAGAAGTGGCCCGATGCTGCGCGCCACCGCATGCGGTTCCTGATTATTTTTCGGTCGTTCACTGGTCATTGATCGGCATTCACACGGATTGATCAGCGTTCATCGGTTTTCATCCGTATTCGTCGGTACCCTTTTCAGACCCGCTCCAGCCCCTTTCCGACTCCTCCTCCATCGTTCTCCGGGCCCTCTCATGACACCGGGAGCTTCGGTCCTCCGAGGCATGATATGAAGGGTCCGTGATCTCGCACCCATCCGAACCGAACACCCCCAACGAACCATCGGGCACCCTCCACACCAAGGCACAAACCGCCGCCTTCCTCAAGGTCACCGAGCATACCGTTGAAAACCTCCAACGGCGTGGACTGCCGTTCTACCGCCTCGGCGCGAGGCGCAACCGTTTAGACCTCGTCGCCGTCAAGGCATGGCTCGATTCGACGTGCCGGATCGTTCGGGTGGACTGAGGGCGACGCCGTGAGCCGTTCATTGCTCTCCCTCCGGGCCTCGCGGGCGTCAGGTTCCACGCGCCGCTTCACCCGCATCACCGCCCTCGTGGGCAAAGCCAATTGCGGTTTTGCCGCCGCCCTGAAATCCGCGGCCAAGCGCCGGCTCCCGGGGCCTCAGCGGCGTTCACCGATCCCCAACAAAGAGACGGCTTTCGTTACCCGGGCCCCTGGGTTTCTTGTCGGCGGCGTCGCTTTGGCGTCAGGCGGGGCCGCATTTGCCCGCCGGAGGGCGCGGGTTGTTGATCCAGCGATGGACAGGAACGCCGTGGGGCCACGTTGACGTTCCCCCTGTGGTATGGAACAGGCAACTAATCCCCCCAGACCCACTGAACGCCCGCGGGCCCGACTCGCGACGGTCGACGTGCTACTGGCGACACGATCCCCGCCCTCCTCTCGCCGTCCCCGAGCAAGAAGACCCTCATCCGCTGGCTGAAGGCTGGGAACATCAGCCGTCTCAAGGCGAACCCGGGAGCAAAGCGCGGCGGGGGCATCTGCTGGTGGAGCGTTTCGCAGGTCGAGCGCATGCTCAGAATGAAGGCCGGGCTCATCGGCCACGGTGAATCGGAAGGCGGTGCGCGATGAGCGCCGGCAAGTTCGCCATGCGTGGATCGAGGGCCAGCGGGAGCACCCACGCCAGGATTCGGCTGGTGATCGCGAGGGGTTGGCGCCCGGGCCTCCGGCTCCGCGATTTTGTGAAGCGCCTCCGTCGTCGGCGTCGTGCGCCAGGGGGTGGTCTGTGAACCCGTCCGCGGCCCGTCCCGCCAAGCGGCACGCGAGTCCTGGCAGTTTGATTCCAATTCCCGCCCGGGCCGCGAGAGGCAGGGCGCGCATTCCCGGGGACAGGCTTGCGCCCGTTCGAGGAGGAGATCGATGAGCCTGAAAGAGGTCGTGACCATGCTCGATGCACGGGATTGCCGGCCCGCGCCGAACGGAGCGGATTGGTCGGCGCTATGTCCCGCCCACGAGGACCACAAGCCAAGCCTGAGCGTATCCGTTGGGAGTGACGGGCGCACCCTTCTGCATTGCCACGCGGGCTGCACCGTTGACGCGGTCGTCGCAGCCCTCGGGATAAGAATGGCCGACCTGTTCCCCGAGA
>JBBQML010000993.1:0-1852 GCA_038328885.1 Verrucomicrobiota bacterium
TCCACGGCCTCATCCAGGAGCCGATCCAGGTCAAGGCCGACCAACTCATCGGCGATGTCCTCAACATGATCGAGGAACGCCGTTTCTCCTTCAGCACCTTCCCCGTCGTCGACGATGGCAACCGGCTGATCGGCCTGCTCCCGGGACACGTGGTGAAGCCGCGCTACGCCAACCGCCGCGTCGCCGAGGGCCTCACGCCGCGCTCGCAGGTGCATACCCTCGACGTCCGCGAACTGGGCAAGGACCCGATCGCGCGGGCCGACCAGTTCTTCACCGAGAATCCCGGCATCCACAAGATCCTCGTGGTCGACAGCCAGGACCACCTCCACGGCCTCTTCACCCTGAGCGACATCGAGCGGATCGGCCAGGAGCGCCGGGCCCAGTTCAAGCCCGCGCGCGACTCCCATTTTCGCCTGGTGTGCGGCGCCGCGGTGTCGGCCACCCGCAATGCGTTCGGTGAAGTCGACCGCGAGCGCCTCCTGAGCCACGTGGGAGCCCTCGTCGATCGCGGACTGGACGTGGTCGCCGTCTCCACCGCGCATGGTTTCAGCAAGGGCGTCGGCGAGGCGGTGCGCATGATCCGCTCGGCCTTCCCGAACCTCCCGATCATCGCCGGCAACGTCACCAGTGCTGCCGGCGTTGATTTCCTCGCCGATGCCGGCGCCAGCGTGGTCAAGGTCGGACAGGGCCCCGGGTCGATCTGCACCACCCGCCTCGTGGCCGGCGTCGGCATCCCCCAGTTCACGGCGTTGTACGTCTGCAACCAGGCCGCGCAGGCGCGCGGGGTCACGATCATCGCCGACGGCGGCATCACCAAGTCCGGTGACATCGTGAAGGCGCTGACCATCGCCCAGGCGGTGATCTGCGGCGGCATCCTCGCCGGATGCGTCGAGGCACCCGGGGAGACGGCCGAGATCGGCGGCAAGGTGTACAAGCAATACCGGGGCATGGGCAGCCTGGCCGCCATGAAAGCCGGGGCTGCCGCCCGCTACGGCCACACCCGCGAAACCAGCCAGAAGGTCGCCGCGGAGGGCGTCGAAGCCCTCAAGGAACTCACCGGCTCGGTCGACGGTGTGCTGACCCAGCTCATCGGCGGGATCCAGTCGGGCCTCGGCTACCTCGGCGCCACCAACCTGGAGCAACTCCGCGAAAAGGCCCGCTACGTGCGGGTCACTTCCGCCGGCCAACGCGAATCCGCCCCGCACGACGTCATCGAGGTGAAGACGACGAAGTGACCCGGGAGGGTTCCGTCGAGGTTCCGTCGCGTCCGAGCCGCTTCCGCCTGCCCCCCGGTGCCGTCCGCTGCCCCGGCCCGCACGGCGGCCCGCACCTATCCGCCCGCCTCCCAGAGCTGCCCGGAACGCAGCCATTCCAACAGGAGATCCCGGAAACGCTGCACCGGCGGAGCGTCCTCATCCTCCCGCCAGACCAGCACCAAAGGCACACGGAGCGCCGGCCGCAGGGGAACGAAACGCAGGCGTGCCGTGGTGGATACCACGGAGTCAGTGACCACCCCGATCCCCGCCCCCGCCTCCACATAGCGGAACACGGTCCCGATCAGGCTGGGCGTGTGCGCCAACCGGGGCGCGAACCCCGCGCTCCGGCACCCCGTGAGGATCGCGTCATGCAGCCCCATGCCCTCCCGGCGCGCGAGGATCACCAGCGGTTCATCCGCCAGTGCCCGCCATGGGACGCCGCCGCGGTTCGCCAGGACATGGTCCCCGGGCACGACGATCCCGAGCTGCTCCTCGCGCAGCAGCACCTTCCGGAGGCCAGCCTTCTCCGAGGTGGTCACCGTGCGTGTGATCGCCGCGGACAGCCGCCCGTCCGCCACCATCTCCCAGACGCGCTC
>JBBQML010000994.1:0-1843 GCA_038328885.1 Verrucomicrobiota bacterium
CGACCCGCTCTCCCAGCGGGACTACTACCGGCTGTTCGCCTTCTTCAACAATGTCCCGGAATTCGGCGAGGACGGGCGCATCGGCAACGCTGCCCCGCTGCTGATCGCGCCGACGCCGGACCAACAGCGCGAGCTCGCCCGTCTGGATTCCGCGCTCGCCCGGGAATCCTCCGCCCTGGCCGAGCAACCCACGCCCTCGACGGACGCGTCGCTCACCGCCCTCCGTGAACGCTGTGCCGCGCCTCCCCTCGCCACCCCCGGCGCCCCTCTCTTCACGCTGTCCGTCACCAGCCGTCCACCCGCGCAGCCGCATCCGCAGTTCGAGGCGGCACTTGAATTGACCGCGGCCGGGGAAACCGTTCTCGACCTGCCCCCCGCCAGCTTCTCCCCCGGCCAACCCTGGACCCTGGCCACCTGGGTGCGGTGGGATGGCGGCGAGGCACCGATCCTGTCGACGATGGACCACCTCCTCGACCCGACCGCGGGTGGCTCGGGACGCGGGGCGGAGGTGCGGGTGAACGCGGCCGGACGGCTGGAGGTGCGGCTGGCGGAGTTCTGGCCCGCCTACGCGGTGCGTCTCGTCTCCGAGGACACCCTGCGGCCCGGAGAATGGCGCCACGTCACGGCGAGTTACGACGGTTCCACGAAGGCTGCCGGGGTGCGGCTCTTCCTCGAAGGACGGCCGGGGGAGGTCATCCTCCTGCGGGATGGGCTCTCCGGTCGGAGCGCCAGCAGCCACGCACCCCGGCTCGGCCGGACCATCGCCAAGGACCCGGAGGTCCTCCGGGGAGCCGTGGCCGGCCTGCGCCTCTACACGAACGTCGTGGCCGAGGCAGACCTCGCCCTCTGGGTCCAGGACCAGGAGGCCCGCTGGCTCGTCGCTGACCAGACGGCTCGCACGGCGGCGCCTGGGCGCGTGCGCGACCTGGCCCTGGACTGGCTCAATCCGGCGTACGCCACCCACCGGCGTCAGGCCGCGGTGCTGCGACACGAGCGTCAGGAGATCCTTCGTGCCGCACCGCAGACCATGGTCATGGAGGAACTGTCCCCGCCCCGGCCGTCCTTCGTCCTCCAGCGCGGACGTTACGACGCGCGGGGCGAGCGCGTGGAACCCGGAGTCCCCGAGGACCTCCTGGGCCCCTGGCCCGAAGGGGCTCCGCGCAACCGTCTGGGACTTGCCCGATGGCTCACTCAGCCCGCGAACCCGCTCACCGCCCGGGTCGTGGTAAACCGACTCTGGGCACAGCTCTTCGGCGTCGGACTCGTCCGGACGGTCGAGGATTTCGGGGTGCAGGGCGACCCGCCGTCGCACCTCGCGCTCCTGGACGCCCTGGCTGCCGAATTCATCGCGCAAGGCTGGGACGTGAAATGGTTGCTCCGGACCGTCGTGTTGTCGGCGACCTACCGGCAGGACAGCACGCTTGACGCCGCCGCTCGGGAACAGGACCCGGGCAACCGGCAGTTGGCGCGCGGACCGCGGTTTCGGCTTCCGGCCGAGGTGCTGCGGGACCACGCGCTGGCGCTCGCGGGGTTGCTTCGCCACCGCCTGGGCGGCCCCAGTGTGTTCCCGCTCCAGCCGGAATCCCTCTACACAGGGGTGGTGGTCGCGGCCGATTACCCGGGAACGCAGTGGGTGCCAAGTAAAGGCGACGACCTCCACCGGCGCAGCCTCTACACGTTCTGGAAGCGCACCGTGCCGCATCCGGTGATGACGACCTTCGACGCCCCCGACCGCGAGGTCTGCACGGCGCGCCGCCTGCCCACCAACACTCCCCAGCAGGCGCTGGCGCTGATGAACGAACCCTCGTTCGTGCGGGCTGGCCAGGCGCTGGGGACCCGCGCC
>JBBQML010000995.1:0-1818 GCA_038328885.1 Verrucomicrobiota bacterium
GATCCCACGCGCCAGCCTCGTAGGCGATGCCGATGTCGACATGTCCGCTGGCGATGGTTGTCTGGGCGTTGGTCGGCAGGAGTCCGGCGAGAACCAGGGAGAGAGGGGCGAGGACAGACTTCGAGTTCATGGAGTCAGTAGAAGGAAAGAGATGGAGTTGAAAGGGTTCGGACAAGGCCGCCGGCATCCGTCATTCGGGCGGTTTGGCGGGGTTATCCCCGTGGTCGATGCGGGCCTTCATCGAGAAGGCCTTGATGGCTCCGACGTGCGTGTCGGCGAAGAGATAATTGGCAGCACCCCGCGTATGATCGGCCGCGGCGGCGCCCACGCGAAAACGGTCGGTCGCGATGTCCGAAGTGACGCCGGGCCAGTTGCCCACCCCGCTCTTCACCCAATTCCGTGAATGGGTATGGTCCGCAAAGACGGTGGGCAGCAGGTCGTCGGCGCAGGCGAACACCGTGTGCGTGGCGGCCGGGGACGCCAAGTGGTTGAGATTGCGGTAGGTCTCCAGCAGGGTGCCGAACGCGTCGAGCTTATCCACCGCGACGTATTCGTTGAGGATATAGCTGGAGGCGTTGTTGGTCATGCGCGCGTGCCCCTTCGGATCGGCCGGAGAAACCCGGATGGCGTCCACATTCCCGAGGTAGGGCCGGAGCGTGAAGATCCAGGAACGATTGGTTTCGCTCGTGCCGTGCGTGGTCAGCGGCAGCCACCCATCGTGGTCGTCCGCGTACATCGTCAGCGCCAGCCCGATCTGCCGCAGGTTCGAGGCACACTTCGCCTGACGGCCCTTGGACTTGGCCGAGGCGAGGGCGGGCAGGAGCAGACTGGCCAGGATCGCGATGATCGCGATCACGACCAGCAGCTCGATCAGCGTAAACCCACGATGCTCCGAACGAACCGAAGAAACCTGTGCCTGTCGGGCGCTCATACGAACGGACGAATTCCGGGTTGATTGTGGCACCCGGGGCAGAACCCGGGCCGGACCTGAACAACCTCCTGGGGAGGCCCTCGACCTCGTCGGTGAGTGACGGCCGGCAGCGGGCCATCAGGCGGGACGGAGGTGACTGAGGTGGGGAGCCGCCGGGGAGGCGGCAATCAGGTCAAACCGGGGGGGCGCGACCGGGCAACGGAGGACAATCCGCCCGTATCACCTGGCAGGCGACGACGGGGGTGGCAGCCGCGGACTCAAGCTCAACCGGCTCGGGCACCGTGACGCGGAAGAGAACGGGGTCGGCCTTGCCCTGGGCCAGCGCCACCACCACGCAATCCGGCTCGTCGCAGCCGTGGCCGTCATGCCACAAGGCATGCAACGCCGGCAGCACCACCGCCAAGTTCAGCAGCAGAAACACGCCGAGCATGAAACCCGCCGTCACGGTCCGGCGCAGATTCGGCATTGGACTGGTTCCACGAGCCTGCAAAGCGTTTGCAGAATACGCCCCTCCACGCTCGGCGCCAGTACTTTTTTGGCCGGTGTACCCAGCGATCCAGCGAAGCGCTCCATCAATCCTCTTCCTCAATCCATAACGAGAACCGCATCCACGGGTTGCCGTCGGCGGCCCAACCCGGTATGGGATGAGGCACCGTGTTCCCCCGCGCATTCATCAGGCCCTGGCTGCGGTCGTTCGCTCCTGGACTGGGTCTGTCGCTGGCTTGGCTGGTCTTGGCGAGAGCCGCCGCTCCCGCCGCCCCCGGGAATGAACGCGGAGCCACGCCGGCCGTGGACTTCGTCCGCGAGGTCCAACCGGTGTTCGCCCGGCACTGCCTCGAGTGTCACGGCCCGGACCGGCAGAAGAGTAGCTACCGGCTTGATTTCCG
>JBBQML010000996.1:0-1815 GCA_038328885.1 Verrucomicrobiota bacterium
ACGGACGAGGAAGCGGTCCGGCACTTTCGGGAAGCGGGTCGCGTGGCGCGCCGACTGGTGGTGATCGTGGACCTCCACCGCAACCCGGCCTTCGCCGCGCTGGTCTGGCTCACCCTGGCGGCCCTGCGGGCCCCCCGTCACTTCCGCGCCGACGGCGTGCTCTCCGTTCGCCGGGGATGGCGGGTGAGTGAGTGGCAGGATCTGGCCGCCCGCGCGGGGCTGCCGGGCGCGGACATCGTCTGCCAGGCGGGCATGCAACTCGTCCTCCGCTGGCAGCCCCCCGGCGGGGCGTCGGCGCCGGTCAGGACGCCGGGCACACCCGCGACAGACGCCCCTTGAAACCCGCCCGCGCCCGGCGGCGCCCCCGCCACCAACGCACGGTATCGCGCCAGGCCTGGATCCGACTCCGCCCGCGAAAACGCGGGAGCACGCGCACCGGGGTGTCCGCGATCCGCAGGCCGGCGGCGGCAAACGCCACGATCATCTCCGATTCGATCACGAAGCCGTCCCCCGAGGGATTCGCCCGTTCCCACGCTGCGACCCGCAACAGTCGGAAGCCGCTTTGGGAGTCGGGAATCGCCAACCCCAGCCAACGGGAAAGATCGCGGCTCATCCACCGGTTCACCCGGCGGCGCAGCCACGGGATCGAAGCGGCATCGTCCATGCGGTTGCCGATGACCAGGTCCGCCCGCGTCCGCTCGGCGGCAGTGAGCAGGGACGGGATATCCCCCGGCGCATGCTGACCGTCACCGTCCATCAGCAGCACCCACTCGTAGCCCGCCAGGCCCGCCGCGTGGATCCCCTCGTGGATCGCCGCCCCCTTGCCTCCTCGACACGTCCGTCGACAGACCGTCGCCCCGGCTTCCAAAGCCTGCGCCGCCGTTCCGTCGGTCGATCCATCGTCCACCACGATCACTCGCGGGACCCAGGCACGCGCCCCCCGCACCACCTCCCCCACCGTCGCCGCTTCGTTCAGGCACGGGATCACCACGGCACAACGTCCCGCCTCAGGCATGAGCCACAATGCCCCGCAGCCCCTGCCGCCGTCCACCCCGTTGGTGGACAGCCGGCGCGGCGGCCCCTAGAGTGCCGCGCTAGTCGGAATTCGGGATTCGCCACCATGGGCCAGGATGTCATTCGCATCGGCGGGGCGCGCGAGCATAACCTCAAGAACATCTCGCTCACGCTCCCCCGCAACCGGCTGGTCGTGTTCACCGGCCTCAGCGGCTCCGGCAAGTCCTCGCTGGCCTTCGACACGATCTTCGCCGAGGGACAACGCAAGTACGTCGAGTCCCTCTCCGCCTACGCCCGGCAATTCCTCGACCAACTCCAGCGCCCGGAAGTCGATTTCATCGAGGGCCTCTCCCCGGCGATCGCCATCGAACAGCGCACGTCCGGCTCCAACCCGCGTTCGACGATCGCCACCACCACCGAGATCTTCGACTACCTCCGCCTGCTCTTCGCCAACGCAGGGCAGCCCCACTGCCCCGACACCGGCGAACCCATCCGTCGCCAAACCACCAGCGACATTATCGATCGCCTCCTCGCCCGCCCGCCCCGCACGCGCGTCATGCTCCTCGCGCCGGTCGTCCGCGCCCAGAAGGGCGAGTTCCGCGACGTCCTCGAACGCCTCGCCCGGGAAGGGTTTGTGCGGGCCCGGGTGGATGGCGTCCTCACCGAACTGGCTGAGGCCCAACGCCCCCGGCTGGATCCCAAGCGCGCCCACTCCATCGAGGTCGTGGTGGACCGACTGGTGATCGACGACCGCATCCGGGGACGCGTCGCAGACTCGGTCGAAACCGCGCTGAAGTGGGG
>JBBQML010000997.1:0-1814 GCA_038328885.1 Verrucomicrobiota bacterium
GAACCCCTCGTCGAGACTGGCAATCGTGGTCTTCTCCTCGGAAAGGCGAAGCCCAACTGAGGCCAGGACCGGGACGATCTGCTCGCGCACTGCCTCGGCGTGTTCCTTGGTGCCGTTGACCATGACCACGAAATCGTCCGCATAGCGGACGATTCGGTAGGTGGCCTGACCATGGCGCCGACGCCGAGCCCGGTCGGCCCGGGTGGCCATCTCGCCCTGCCATGTCCGGGCGAAGTGCTCGTCCAGCGCTGACAGTGCGATATTGGCCAGCAGCGGCGAGAGTATCCCGCCCTGGGGTGTGCCGGTCTTGGTGTCCCGAGTGGTGCCCTGCTCGGACAGCACTCCTGCTTTCACGAACGCCTTGACCAGCCCCATGACGCGTTTATCCGCGACGCGTTCCCGCACCCGGGCCATCAGCGCCGGGTGAGAGATCTCGTCGAAGCACGCCGTGATGTCCGCATCCAGAACCCATTCGTAACCATTGGATCCCAGCATGTGGATTTCGGCGATCGCGTCCTGGGCCCGACGCTTCGGGCGGAACCCGTAAGAACCGGGGTAGAAATCCGCTTCGAAGATCGGTTCGAGGACCAGTTTGAGCGAGGCCTGCACCACCCGGTCGGCAGCGGTCGGGATACCCAGGGCGCGTAACTTACCGCCCCGTTTCGGGATCATCCGCTCCCGCACCGGCAGGGGCATGAACTGCCCCGACTTCAGCTCATCGCGGAGCCGGGACAGAAAGGCCGACTCGACCGGCTTGAGTTCCACGGGGCGGACCCCGTCGACCCCGGCCGATCGCGCTCCTCGATTGCCGTGAACCCGATCCCAGGCGACCATCAGGAACGCTGGGTCGGCGACAAGGTTAAACAGGTCAGCGAACTGACGGCTTCCGTCATCCCTGGCCCACTGGTGCAACTTGGTTTGGATCTTCAGTACCCTGTGCCTGGCCGCCCGCATATCAGCAGCCCGGATCGGCTCGTCGATATTCATCGTCGTCTCCTGACATTCCAATCCCACGTCTGCGCACTCCGCTGGGTTCCTTCGCCATGTGGCCGGCTTTCCCGGCCTCGGACTACTACGAACCCTCCGCCCCGCTCCCGGGCCATCGGTCGACGGTGGACCTGCCCACCACCCGATCCTGGATGGATCGGACGGGAGGGCAACCCGAAGCGGTTCCCACGTTCACCTGTTCTCCGGTCGGCAGGATCGGCGCCCGGCTATGCCCCTGCAGCCTCGCCACGAGTACGCCGCAGGCCTTCCTCGTGGCCTCCTCACCGACTACGCAATCCGGCTTCGGAGTCATCGACCCGCACAATCGCAGGTGATGTGCACTGCTGCCCGGCCCAGATCCACCAGATTTGAGCCGTTTCCGTGCTTGAGGGGTTTCAACCACCGGTTCACTCTCGTTGCACCTATCTGCCTCGCTTGCCGAACCCGGGCCATCTGGTGGTGCTGACCCGTCCCGGCTTTGTCAGGGCCGCTTCCCGCCCGGGCGACGCACCTCCGCCGCCCGAACTGCCCTCAGCTTCACCGGCCTGCTGCGACAGACCGGCGGTGGGTCCTTGCATCCCACCCGGATAACAAGCGCCTCGTGGCGCACGGCGTAGCCGCGGAACGGATCGAGCGAGGCGGTCACAATCCCGGCCCGGAACTGGTCGACCCGGGCGCCGAGCCATCCGGCGAGCACGGTGCCGGAGCGGCCCGGCACGACGTCGAGCAGCCGCGCCGGCCGGCCCGGGGTGAGATCGGCGATGCCGGTCGCGTACAGCGTTGGGTGGGTGCTGCAGGCCCGCAGGAACGCGGTTTCATCGACGCCG
>JBBQML010000998.1:0-1806 GCA_038328885.1 Verrucomicrobiota bacterium
GGCAGCGCTGTTCAGCAGCCACCGCAGGCGATGCGTCCGCCCCCCCACCCCGCTCCAACGCACCAACGCCAGGGCGTTCGCGACCGGCACCAGCGCGACCAGCGCGATGTGCCACCCGGTGGGCACCGGATCGAAGAACTCCTGTGCGCAAGCACGTGTCCAGAGCTCGAAACCCAGGGTGAACAGCGGCAACAGCACTCCGAAGAGGAGGATTGCCCCCTGCCGGAGAAGCCCCGGCCAGCCCGATCCCTCGGGCCGCTCCGCAGCAACCCCACCACGGAGATCACCCCCGGAGGAATACGTCCCGCGCGGCGGCTCGTCCCACATTCCCAGGCCCGGAGCCAGGGGTGCCACCCGGGCCAGAAACCGGCGCACGTCGACCTCGGTCACGACCGGCAACCGCGCTGCCGACGCCTCCTCCGCCACGTGGCGGCGCACGTCGTCCAGCACTTCCTCCGGATCCGCGCCGGAGCCCGCCAGCGACACACGCAGGCCAGCCAGGTGATTCTCCAGTTCCTGTCGGGCCGTCGGGGTCCAGGTCGTCATGGATTGCCTCCTCTGCGGCGCAGGATGCCTGCACCGCGGTTCAATGCGTCGAGATACTCCAGCATCTGCCCCCGCAACGAGCAGCCTTCCTCGGTGAGAGCGTAATACTTGCGGGCCGGACCTTCCGGGGATTCCTCCAGCCGGGTGTTCACCAATCCCTGCAACCTCAACCGGGATAGCAACGGGTAGAGCGTCCCTTCCGTGATCCCCAGCCCGGGTGTTTCCACGAGCGTTTTGACCAGCTCGTACCCGTACCGTTCACGCTCCGCCAGGGCGTTGAGGACACACATCTCCATCAGCCCCTTGCGGACCTGCACCGTCCAGTTGTCGAAAAAATCGCCCATGGGCTCCCCCGCTCTGGTCCGTATCCCCAGCCGTCGCCCGCCCGCCAACACACCTCCCGGAACAGTGCGATGCCAGCTACCTTGCTTGGCATAGTACAGGAGGTGGGCGGTCGTCAAGGCTGCAGGAACGGACCGGAGGATCGACCGCGTCGAGGCCACGTCGGTGTTCGGCACGGCGTGGGCTCCGCTCGAATTGTTGATTCGGGTCCAGGACGCGCAGGCCGTCGCTGAGGACGCCTCTGCCACGAGCCGCGAGCGACGCTTCTATCTGCGTGGTGGAGTTGGCGAGCCAAGGCCCCGCTCAGGACGGCGGCAGGCTCCAACGTGACTCCCACCGGATCTCAAACCCCTCCCCGGTGAACCGGACGGGGAGCCAGAGGTAGCGCGACTCGGGGAGATCCCGCTTGTTCCATCGGTCGGCCAGAAAAATGACCGTGCCGGGACGCCCGACGACCGGCAGGAGGAACGTGCTCTGGCCACCGAACGTGACGTCCGCCTTCGGGCCGCGACACGGGTTCCCCAATTCCCGCCAGGGACCCCAGATCGAGCCCGCCACCGCCGAGCGCGCCTCGTTGGGATCCCAGCCCGTGCAACCCGACGCGATGAACAAGTACCGGTCCCCGTGCTTGCAGATCGCCGGTGCTTCCATCCGCCGCTTCTCGAAGACCCGCACGAAACGCCCGGAGTGGCGCAGGTAATCCTCGGTCAGCAGGGAGATGCAGGTCGTATCGTTGTTCTCGGAGGAAAAAATCCGGTACGCCTTGCCATCATCGTCCTGGAAGAGCAGCGGATGCCGCTGTGGTCCGGAGCGCGCCTCTCCCGAGGCGCAGGGGGCGGTGCGCGGGTGCCGGCGTGGGAGTCGATTCCGACGCGCGTCGCGAGGGGACGCGCAGCGGTTCGGGAGAACCGCGGTCCG
>JBBQML010000999.1:0-1798 GCA_038328885.1 Verrucomicrobiota bacterium
CCGGCCGCCCCGCGGGGGCACTCGTCGCGTTCCGCGTCGAAGCCACCGACGCCTTCCCCGAGGCCGCCGACGCCCCCGAGCACGAATGCCTCGTGCGCTTCGGGGAAGCCCCGATCGCCGGGGCCTTCGGCAGCTACCGACTCTGGCTGACGCAGGCCGCGCACGAGCGCTGGTCGGCACGGGAGAAGATGAGCAACGAGGATATCCCTGCGACCTTCGTGGCGGGAACCCAGCGTGCGGTCTATGGCGCCGGCGCCCATTACAGCGGCAGTTCCTACACCGCCCCCATCTACACCACGCCGACCGGGAATCTCTGCGGCTACAACATCTCCCTGCCCGCCGAGGACCCGTTCCTCGGCTCCACCTCGCTCACGCTGGACTGGCCCATCCGCGACGACACCGACCAGCGCGAGCAACTGATGTACTGGTTCCTCGAACAACTCGACCTGCCCAACATGTACCGCCGCTACGTCCACGTGATCGTGAACGGCGTGCGCCGCGGCACGATCTACGATGACGTCGAGCAACCCGGCCGCGACACGGTCTCGGCCTGGTTCTCCGAGGCCGATGAGGGCTCCCTGTGGAAGACCGATTGTTGGAACGAGTTCGACAACTCCGGGAACCGCGTCGATCCGTGTGTGCTGAACACCCTCCAGCGATTTCCGGCCGCCGGCGCTCTCCAGGCGGCGCGCTACCGCTGGAAGCTCATGTGCTGGGACTTCGATGTCGGACTCGGCGTCTTCAACGACCCGCCCAACGCCGCGCTCTTCGACACCGGCGACCCGGCGATCCAGCGGATGTACCGGACGCCGGCGTTCGTCCGTCGCTATTGGGCCGTCCTGGAGGAATCTTTGAGCCGCTTCTTCCGCGTGGGTGGCGGTTCGGGCGTTGATGCCCTGCTGGACGCGAAGTACGCCGCGTTCCAAGCCAGCGGGGTGGGACTCGCGTCGCCCGGAGCCATCAAGACCTGGATCAGCCAGCGTCGCTCCTATCTGGAGACCCAACTGGCCACCATCCGCGCGCCCTTCGCGATCACGAGCCAGGGCGGCCGGGATTTCCCGACCAACCGCGAAACCTTGACGCTGACCGGGACCGCGCCGGTGGGTGTGCGCACCCTGACCCTCAACGGCGTCGTGCGGAGTGCGCAATGGACCACCGTCACCAACTGGACCCTCCAGGTGACGCTGCAGCCGGGACCCAACGCGTTGCAGGTCGGCGGCCTCGATCGCGCCGGGAACCCGGTTGCGATGGCCGAGGACCGGATCACGATCACCTAGACCGGCGAGCCCTCCGACCCGGCCACGTCGGACCGGACGGTCTTTCGGGAAGTCCTACCCCCGGGCTCCCAGCCGGAGCGATATTACCGCGTCCAACAGCTCCCGTCCGCCCCTCTCCCCTAGCAGCCCGTTGAAAAAGTCTGGCAGCCGCCCGGAACAGCGCAAAGGAACCCCGAAAAGCCAATGAATGCGCCGTGTCCCCACGACGACTACGAGACAAGGGAGTTTTTTGAACAGGCTGCTAGCCCATTCAGGCCAACCCGCTAAAGCTCGTGTCATCGTGAACTCATCGCCGCCCACCTCCTCGTCGGCCGGACTGGCCAGTATCGTCGGATCGGCAATGCCGATTGCTTCCTATCCGGGGGCGCAGTTGACCGGCGCCCGGGTGCTGGACCTCGTGACCGGCGCGGACGCCCAGAGCGAGGCCATCCTCGCCCTGCAACACAGGCTCCAGACCAGGATCCGGCTCACCTGCATGGATCTGAGCGCAGAAGCGGAGGCCTTCGGTGCCACCCTTCACC
>JBBQML010001000.1:0-1796 GCA_038328885.1 Verrucomicrobiota bacterium
CTCGCCTGGAACGCCTACGACGGAGAGGCCACGCTGCTCCACCAGCCGGAGTTGTTGACCCTGGCGATCAATCCGCAGCCCCTCGGGCCGCCCAGCCCCGGCATGGGCGGCGTGAGCACGGTCCTCGCCGCCGCCGCGGACGGGAGCACCTGGGACGAGCCGCTCGCCGCCACCCAACGCATGGCGCTCGGTCACGTCGCCCCCCTCGCCGAACCCCTGGGCCTGCGCCGCCGCCAGGTCCGCCAGCGCCGCCTCTGCGCCTGGCAAAACGAGGTGCCCCCCTTGCAGATGCTCCCCGCCACCGACGATGGCCGGCTCGACATCGACGTCGAACACGGGCTGTTCGCGCTTTCCGGCAACGAGGTGATTCGCGACTACCCGGCGGGGCCGGGCGGATTGATCCCGCCACCCAGCGTGACCGTGGCGTATCAGGACGGGTACACCGACCACACCGGAGCCCGACCCGCCGCGCGCGAGCCCGAACTCGACACCCGGCTGGAAACCCCCACCCGGCTGGTCAGCGGCAGCGGCCGCCTTCACCGCGGCGCGCCCTCCACCTGGTTCGACCTGCCCCGTTATCCTTCACTCGCCGAAGCGTTCGCCGCCATCGCACTCGCCCCCAACGCCGCCGGCGAGGTCGTCCAGTTCGAGGATTCGGCAACCTACCCCGACGAGGACCTCACCTGGCCGGCCGGCGTCGCCCGACTGGTCCTCCAGGCCGCGGAACGTGAACGACCCACCGTGGTCGTGGACACCTGGGCCATCGCCCCCGGCGCCACCTACCAGGAGCTCGTCCTGCTCGGGCTCGGGTTGGGCGCCACCGCGGATGGCACCTTCGCCTTCCCCCCGGCCACCGGCGTCCGCCTGCTCTACGTCTCCGTCCTCCGCGAGGGCATGCGGCTGGGCTTCGAGTTGACCGGCGAGAGCGAGGAGGACCGCGTCGAGGTCCGCCGTTGTGCGACCGCCGGACTCACCCTTACCGGTGCCGGCGCCCTGGAGATCTCGGACAGCGTCGTCGATGCCGGCCAGGCACCCGCGGCCGTGGCGCTCACCGCCGATGACGGGGAAATCCACCTCGAGCGATGCACCGTCTTCGGGAGTCTCGGCGCCCGGATCCTCCACGCTTCGGAGAGCCTGCTCGCCCGCGACGCCATTGTCTCCGACCGCTTCCAGGGCTGCGTCCGCTACTGCCGCGTCACCGCCGCCTCCGTACTGCCGCGAATCCATCGCACCCTCACGGACGTCCCCCTGCGTTTCGTCTCGCTCGAGCGCCACGACCCCGCCCACGCCCGCCTGGCGGCCGATGCCGACCGCTCCGTGCTGACCGGGGCCGAGGACGGCGGCGAGCTCGGCGCCTTCCATGCCTTCCAAACCGCCCTCCGGTACGAGGGCTACCGCCGGCGTCTCGAGGAAGCAACGCCAGCGGGATTGATGACCGGAATTATCCGACTGGATTGACGAACCCAACCACGGTCCCGGACCGGGACTGAAAGGAACTGATCATGCACGGAGATTTTTCACGGGGCCACCGCCCCGACGGCAAGCGGGGCCGGGAGTACCTCCGCGGTTTCGCCCAACAGCGGCGGCTGATGCTCGACAGCGACATCAACGCCCTCACCGACGCCCTCCACGAGCGGCTTCGTGGGCTCTCCCGCCACACCGCCTGCCCCCACGGCAGTCCCGATCTCGGCTTCCTGGTAACCCCGGGACGGTTGCTCGCGCTGTTCCGGTCCCTCGAGGAGATCGTCACCGCGACGGCGAATCTCTCCGTGGTCCGCGATTACCAACGGAAGTAC
>JBBQML010001001.1:0-1788 GCA_038328885.1 Verrucomicrobiota bacterium
GGGTTCGCCCGCATTTGATTTCTGGGGTGGCGATCGACTCGGAGACAACCTCTTTGCCAACTGTCTTCTCGCCTTGGATGCCGCCACCGGAAAGCGGCGCTGGCACTTCCAGGCGGTGCACCACGATATCTGGGATCGCGATTTTCCGGCTCCGCCAACCCTCGTCACCGTGGAGCGGGATGGCCGGAGCGTGGACGCCGTGGCACAGACCACGAAGTCCGGCCACGTTTATGTGTTCGAACGAGAGACCGGCCGCCCCTGCTTCCCGATCGAAGAGCGGCCGGTGCCCCGGTCGGACCTGGCCGGTGAATCGGCCTCGCCGACCCAGCCCGTGCCGCTGAAGCCGCCACCGTTCGTGCGCCAGTGGCTCAGCGAGGAGACCATTACCGACCGCACGCCCGAGGCGCGGGCGGCGGTCTTCGCCCGGTGGCGGAGCGTTCTTCCCCACCAACCGTGGCTGCCCCCGAGCACCAACGGCACGGTGGTCTTTCCGGGCTTCGATGGGGGTGCCGAGTGGGGTGGGTCGGCGGTCGACCCGCATACCGGCTGGCTGTACGTCAATGCCAACGAGATGCCGTGGATCCTGCAGATGATCGAGACCGCAGGCGGCCCGGGCGGCAACGTCGGCACGCCGCCCCAGTTCTACAACGCCGTCTGCGCCGCCTGCCACGGGCTCGATCGACAGGGCGAACTGGGACGCAACATACCGACCCTGGTGAACATCGGTCTGAAGTTGAAGGAGGATGAGATCGTGCAGTTGTTGGCCACGGGACGCGGCAACATGCCGTCGTTCGGCTTCCTCACCGGGCCGGAGCGGCGAGGGCTCGCACGATTGCTCCTGGACCTCCCCGAACCGGCCCGGGTGGCTACTTTGGAGGCCGACCAGGTCGGTGCGGGCGGCGACCGTCATCCGGAACCTGCAACGGGAGCGGCCGCGACCATCCGTTCGCCCTACGGCCACACCGGCTACAACCGCTGGACCGACCCGGAAGGATACCCGGCCGTGAAGCCTCCCTGGGGCACCCTGAACGCCATTGACTTGAACCGCGGGGAGATCGCCTGGCAGGTCCCCTTGGGCGAACTCCCTGAGTTGACTGCGCGCGGCGTGGCCCCGACGGGCACCGAGAATTATGGGGGACCCGTGGTGACTGCCGGGGGTGTGCTCTTCATCGCCGCCACCAAGGATGAAAAGATCCGCGCGTTCGATGTGCGCGACGGGCGGGTGTTGTGGACGGCGCCCTTGCCGGCGGCGGGCTACGCGACGCCGGCGACGTACGCCGTGAATGGCCGTCAGTTCGTGGTGATCGCCTGTGGGGGGGGCAAACTTGGGACGAAAAGTGGCGATGCCTACGTCGCCTTCGCTCTGCCGGAACCGTGAGGAACCGGGGGTGCGGTGCACGAATACGCTACGGTACTTCGGCACTTCGGTTGAGCTGCCCACCTCCCACCGCGCACCGACACACCAGCCCTGGCAGCCTGTTCAAAAAGCCCCCTCGTCTCGTAGTCGCCGTGGTGACACGGCGCATTCCTTGGCTTTTCTGGGTTCCTTTGCGTTGTTCCGGGTGGCTGCCAGCCTTTTCAACGGGCTAGGGGGCGACCGAAGTCCCCTACCGCTTCACCACGTTCTGGTGGAGGATCTCCCTCGTTGACGACGGGAACCGTGGAGAGCGTTGTGCGAGCCCATCGGCTCGAGCCGCTTTTCCAGGAGTACAGACGCCAACCCTCATGGAGGTGGGGAAGGGGCTCCCGGGGCGTCCCGGGGCGTCCCGGGGCGATCCGGGGCGATCC
>JBBQML010001002.1:0-1783 GCA_038328885.1 Verrucomicrobiota bacterium
GGCAGGCTCCCGCGCTCGAGGAGGGTGTCGAAGTTGCCGATGGGGGTGGCTTGCAGGGTGGCGCGGTGAGGTTCGGCGAGGGCGAGGCTGAACTGCCTGTCGATCTCTGCGAAAAGCCGGCGAAGATCCCAGGTCTGGAAATCGCTGGGGGTCTCCGCCGCCTCCGGGGGGATCGGCGTCCGGCCCTGGATGAGCCAGCGGTTCTGCTGGAAGTAGTTCCAGTAGGCGTGGCCCAGCAGCGCATGGAGGATCGGTTGCAACGGGGGTGGGGCCTGTTCCAGCGCCGCCGCGAAGCGCGTGACCCTTTCCTCCGGGCGGTTTCCCTGGATCTGGGCCTCGAGGGTCACCCGGCGGCCGATGGCCTTGGCCGCTTCCCCCCACGCCTGCTCGCTCAGGGCCGCGTCGAGGATCGGTTGCAGTCGCTCGAGGGCGGTTTGCGGCAGGTTCTGGCGGATCGCCTCATCGACGCCCCGCCAGGCGTCATCGCGGGGACTGGCGGCGGACATGGCGAAGGTGGAGAGGAGCATGAGCGGGAGGAGGAGGAGGCGTTTCATGGCCGATGTGAGCGATGGCCGTGGCGATGGCGGGGGCGATGCCGGACAGGGATCATCCGGAGCAAGGCTCGGCCATCCCGGCGAAGACGCAAGTCCGGCGTCCGGTGCCGATGGACAAGGCTGAAGGAACGAACAGGGAGGGGCAGGATGGACAGAGTGCCCCCCAGGAAAATCGCTCGCGCGGGGGTGTCGGGGACGGGCAGTGTGGCGGGCCTTCGCCGGGGTATTCCGGCTTGGCGTGGTTCGACTGGCGAGGGGAACCGGTTCATGATTCCTGCGTTTCTCACCACGATTCTTTTCTCGTTCTCCGGCGTGTCGGCGATGCGGACCACCCGGTACCTGCCGAGCCTGGAGGCGAATTTCTGGCGGCTGCTCCTCGCCACGGCCCTGTTGGCGATGTACGGCCACACGTTCGGGGCGGGACTCGGGGGGGCGGCGTTCGGCTGGTTCACCCTCAGCGGTTTCATCGGATTCGGCATCGGCGACATCGCCCTCTATCTCGCCTATCCGCGGCTCGGGTCGCGGCTGGTGATCCTGATCGTCCATTGCGTCGCAGCGCCGCTGGCCGCCGCCGTGGAGTGGCTTTGGCTGGGGGTTCCGCTGACCGGTGTGGAGATGACCGCGAGTTTCCTGATCCTGGCCGGCGTGGCCACGGCGCTCTACCCGGACCAGGGAGGTCGTGCTCCGGCATTGGCTCCGGGCGTGGGGCGCTCGGCGCGGGTGGTGGGCATCGGGTTCGCGCTCATCGCCGCCGCCGGCCAGGGACTCGGGGCGGTGCTGAGTCGAAGGGGGTTCGAAGTGGCCCAGCGGGCCGGCGAGTCGATTGACGGCATCTCGGCGGCATACCAACGGATTTGGGCGGGTTTCCTGCTGAGCGCGGTCACGGTGGCCTTGGCTTGGCGGGTTCGTCCCGCGTCGGTGGTGGCGACCGTGCGGGCGGGACCTGGTGCGGGCGCGGACGCGGCCCCGGGGGTCGCGGTTCCCCGCCGTTTCGGGTCGGGGCTGCGGTTGGCGGGTCCGTGGTTGATCGCCAACGCCATCGCCGGTCCCACCCTCGGGGTGAGTTGCTTCCAGTGGGCCCTGGCCGAGCGCGGGACGGGAGTGGTCCTGCCGATCGTGGCGCTGACGCCCCTGGTCATCATTCCCTTCGCCATGTGGATGGAGGGGGAGCGACCGTCCCGGCGGTCGTTGGTGGGCGCGGCCGTGGCGGTGGCCGGGGCGGTGATCCA
>JBBQML010001003.1:0-1782 GCA_038328885.1 Verrucomicrobiota bacterium
GGCGAAGGGCTGGGACCCGATGGAGGACGGATTCCTCGCCTTCGAGATGCGCCGCTATGCCGGTCGAGACGCGTTGGCCTGCCTCGCCCTTTGGAACCACCTGGAGCGGCACTGGCCGGCGCACGAGCGCCGCCTCTTCGAACTGACGTCCGAGATGGGCCGGCGCGGTCTTGCGGTCGCTTGGGACCACGTCCGCGCCAGCCGCCTCGGGCTCCAGGAACTGATCACAGCAATGTCCGCGGGCCTGCCGTGGGATCGGGCACTGTCGATCAAGTCCTTCCGCGTCGCCTGCCAGCTGAAAGGGGTCGAGGCCCCGGCCAGCACCTCCGCGAAGGACCCAGGCTTCATGGAATGGGCGGATGCGAACCCGGATTCAGTCGGCACCGGCTGGGCGCGGGACATGCAGCGCATCCGCTCCGCGAACCGGACCGCCCGCGTGCTGGAAGCCATGGAGGCGCGTCGGATGCCGAACGGTAGAATGGCCTACGAGCTGCGGTACTTCGGCGCCAGCACCGGCCGGTGGTCCGGGGGCGGTGGGCTGAACCTCCAGAACCTGAACCGGAAGACGGCCGAGGGCGTTGACCTCCGCCGCGCCATCATCGCCCCTCCGGGAAGGGTGCTCGCCGTCGTCGATTACAGCCAGATCGAGAGCCGGGTTCTCCTGTACCTCGCGGGCGACACCGAGGCCTTGCGCCTCTTCCGCGAGACACCCGAGGCCGACGCCTACGAGATCCACGCCCGCAGCACGATGGGCTACGCGGAGTCGGAGGCGCTGAAGGACTGGTGCGACCAAACTGGCTCCGGCCTGCGGCAGCTCGCCAAGGCCCGGGTGCTCGGCCTGGGGTTCGGTTGCGGGTGGAGGAAGTTCATCGAGGTCGCCCGGGTGATGGCAGGACTCGAACTCTCGGACGCGGAGTCGAAGCGGATCGTCAAAGACTTCCGGAGGTCTAACCCGCGGATCGTCGATCTCTGGTACCGGCTTCATGACGCGTGCGCCGCTCGTGACGGTGGGCACTACGCCTTGCCGCTGCCGGTCACGCAGCACGACCCAGGCGCCAAGCGCTTTCTCCTCTACAGGGACGTGGCCGTCGTTGGTGACGACATCACCTGCACGGTGGGCGGGGAACGCGTGCACGTCTACGGCGGCCTTCTCGCCGAGAACTGGACGCAGGCCACCGCCCGGGACGTCCTGGCCACGGCCTGGCTCCGCTGCGCCGACGCCGGCTTCGTCCCCGTCCTCAGCGTTCACGACGAACTCGTGTTCGAAATGTCCCAGGCCTCCGCCCAGCAGGACCTCGAACGCATCACCGCTCTGATGGAAGCGCCTCTGCCCTGGGCACCCCACCTCCCCCTGAGGGTCGAGGGCAAGCTCATGAACGCCTACTCGAAGTGACCGACGTGGCAACACTCTACCCATTCTCGAACCGCACGCTGGAACGGCTGAGGGCCATGCCACCGCAGGGGCAGACCCATCGGTGGTTTTCGCAAGTGGCGGCGGGACTTGTCGGGGTCCTCACCGCGCAACAGTGCTTTCGATTCCTCCGCCGATGCTGCGACGAGTTGGTGACTCACAGGAGCGTGCCGGACCGTGAAATCCAGGCGGCCGTCGAGTTCGCCTACAGCGGAACGGGTTCGCCGCTCAACTTCGGTCGCAAAGCCCTGAACTGGCCCGAACCATCGCCAGCCCTGATCGCGAAGACCCTCGCCACGACGCCCCCTGCGTTCGCGGACGCCGGCGCGGACGGCTCGGGGGCAGACCAGGTCCTTATGGCCTTGTTCCTG
>JBBQML010001004.1:0-1781 GCA_038328885.1 Verrucomicrobiota bacterium
GGACTCGTGTCTTGGGCTGAAGCCGCGCGGGCAGCGTCCCGCGGCCGTGGAAGCCGGCGGCGGCACCGATCATCATCTTCCCGGGGTGGTGGGGGAGGGGACCGGGGGCGGCACGCTGGAGCCGTTCTTCGCCTCGGACTACTTCGAACCGCTGTACCTGTACGCGGAGCAACTGATCCGGCAGGGGCTGGCCTACGTTTGCGACCTCACCCCCGAGGAGACCGACAAGTACCGGGGCGCCCCCGATCAACCGGGCACCGAGAGCCCCTGGCGGAACCGGAGCGCGGAGGAGAACCTCGATCTCTTCAGGCGCATGCGCGCGGGTGAGTTCCCCCAGGGTGCCCACACGCTCCGCGCCAGGATCGACATGACGTCGCCGAATGTCTGGCTGCGCGACCCGCTGTTGTACCGCATCCGCCACGCCGCGCACCATCACACGGGCGACGCCTGGTGCATCTACCCGATGTACGACTTCGCCCACTGCCTGAGCGACTACATCGAGGGGATCACCCATTCGATCTGCACGCTGGAGTTCGAGGTCCACCGGCCGCTGTACGACTGGATCCTCGAGAACCTCGGCCTGCCGCGCCCACTGCCGCATCAGTACGAATTTGCGCGCCTCAACCTGACCTACACGGTCATGAGCAAGCGCAAGCTCCTCCAACTGGTAACCGAGCAGCGGGTCACCGGCTGGGACGATCCCCGCCTGCCGACCATCTCGGGCTTCCGCCGCCGCGGGGTCCGCTCCGCAGCCCTGCGCGAGTTCGCCCGCACCATCGGCGTGACCAAGTTCGACGGCGTCACGGACGTGGCGGTACTCGAGCACTGCATCCGCGGGGATCTCAACCCCATCGCCCAACGGCGACTGGCCGTGCTGCGGCCCCTCAAGGTCGTCCTCGTGAACCTGCCCGAAGGCCAGGTGGAGCAGGTGCAGGCGACCAACAATCCCGAGGACGAGGCGGCGGGCACCCGCTCGGTGCCGTTCGGCCGCGAGTTGTTCATCGAGCGGGACGACTTCCTGGAGCAACCGCCCAAGGGCTATTTCCGCCTCCAGCCCGGCGGCGAGGTGCGGCTCAAGTACGCCGGGATCATCCGCTGCCAGGAGGTGATCAAGGACGAGTCCGGCCAGGTGACGGAGGTCCGCTGCACTTTCGACGAAGGGAGCCGCACCGGAGGTCCGACTGCCAACCGCAAGATCAAGGGCACGATCCACTGGGTCAGCGCACCCCACGCCGTCGATGCCGAGGTCCGGCTCTACGACCGGCTTTTCACGGTGCCCGAGCCGGATGGGGACGGGGACTTCAAGCAATACCTCAACCCGCGCTCGCTCGAGTCCGTGACCGCCAAGGTCGAGCCGTCGCTGGGCCTGGCGTCGGCGGAGGTACGCTACCAGTTCGAGCGGTTGGGGTACTTCGCCCTCGATCCGGACCGCACCCCGGGCCGCCCGGTCTTCAACCGAACCATCACCCTGCGGGATTCCTGGGCCAAGGAAGCGGCGCGGAAGTAGGGCGGCTTCGGTGATCAGGGTCCGGAGCGCGCCTCTCCCGAGGCGCAGCGGCTGATACACGGGTGGGGGCGTGGGAGTCGATTCCGACGCGCGTCGCGTGGGGACGCGCTGCGGTTCTGGAGAACCGCGGTCCGGACCGCGCCTCTCCCGAGGCGCAGCGGGTAGTACGCGGGTGGGGCGTGGGAGTCGAGTCCGACGCGCGTCGCGTGGGGACGCGCAGCGGTTCGGGAGAACCGCGGTCCGCCGGAGCGCGCCTCTCCCGAGGCGCAGGGGG
>JBBQML010001005.1:0-1779 GCA_038328885.1 Verrucomicrobiota bacterium
GGACCGACGGATGTCGCCGAACTGGCGGAACTGCAGTTGCGTCTGCTCCGGCAGGCCGCGGCGCGGGTGCGGCCGGGCGGGCGGTTGCTCTACTCGGTGTGCACGCTGACCCAACGTGAGACCAACGGCGTGGCGGAGGCCTTCGCCGCCGCGGAACCAGGCTTCGAACCGTGGCCGATCCCCGCCCCCTGGCGCAGCGAAGGCTCAACCGGTCCGACCCACCAGGTCTGGATGTGGCCCCAGGACCGCGGAGGTAACGGCATGTTCGTCGCGGCGTGGCGGCGGTGCGTCGGTTGAGCCGATGGGAGGTCCCATCCTGAGCTTCCCTCTCTGGGAAGTCGCGGGGCGACGCCCCATCCCTTCGGAACGTGGGTTGAAACCCCCGGCCACCCTCGGCGGTCGCTCCGCGACTCCACTGATAGACCACCCACCGACACCCCGCGTTGACGGGCGTCCACGCTGGTCTAGCTTCGCGGCCTTGGGCAGCAGTTCCCCCGGCACGAGCACGTCCACCGTTTCGCTCCTGGTGGCCCTCGGCGAAACTCCCGCGGCAAGGGCACTCCTGCCGCGCCTGGAGGCGGGCGGCGCGCGTCTCCGGTCCGGTGCCTGCGAGTCCTCCCACGCCTTCCTCGCCGCCGCCCTGCGCCACCGATTCCCCCACCGAACCGTGGTCCTCGTCCTCGATGGACTCAAGGCCCAGGAGGCGGCGCTGCAGGACCTCCAAACCTGGTTCGGCGTCCGCACCGGCCCGGCGGCCCCGCTGTTCCATCCGGATTGGGAGGTGTTGCCCCATGAGTCCAAGCTCCCGCACGTCGATGTCATCTCCGACCGCCTCGCCACCTTGATCGCGTTGGCGGCCGCCGCCGGGAACGACAGCGGGCCGGCCCCCTTGGTGGTGACCACCGTCACCGCGCTCCAGCAGCGCACCTTTGCGCCCGCGGACCTGAGGTCCCGATTGCGGCCCCTCCGCCAGGGGGATTCCTGGGATCCGCTCGACCTGGTCGAGTGGTTGGAGGACCAGGGCTATGAGCCCGAGGCGCAAGTCAGCCAGAAGGGGACCCTCTCACTGCGGGGGGGCATCGTGGATGTCTGGCCACCCGCGACCCCCTGGCCGCTGCGGTTGGAGTTCTTCGGGAATGAGTTGGAGTCTCTCCGGGAGTTCGATCCGCTTACCCAGCTTTCCCGGGACACCCTCACCGCCACCACCCTGACGCCCGCGGGCGAGCTTGGCCTGCTCAAACGACGCGTGGCCCAGGGGAACGCGGCAACCGCCGGGGCTGGGCTGGGGACCTTCTTCGACCATTTGGCGCCCGGCGCCCTCATCCTCCTCAGCGAACCAACGCGATTGGCCGAACGGGCACAGGCTTACTCGGCGCAGATCCCGGCGGACGACCCCTTTCTGGTGCCGTGGGATGAACTGCCCACGCGCTGTGCGGCACGCGGGGACGCCCTGGTGGAACTGGTCGAGGTTTCCGGCGCGGTGTCCTCCGCCGACTTGGACTCGTATCCGGCGGAATCCGGCGAAATGCCATCCGCGCCGATGGCGGAACTCGGCCTCGAGAGCCTGGAAAACTTCCGCCCGCTCGGAGTGCGGGCTCCGGAACCGGCCGTCGCCGAGGCCCAACGCCGGGAGTTCTTCGGCCAGATCCATCGCTGGCTCCGCCATGGGCTCGCGGTCCACGTCTTCTGCAACAACGACGGCGAACGCCAGCGGTTCCAGGAAATCTGGGCCGAGTGCGGGTTCGGCCCGGCGCCGGAACCCGCGAGCCCGGGGGCGGC
>JBBQML010001006.1:0-1778 GCA_038328885.1 Verrucomicrobiota bacterium
TTCGCGCTCACGGGCAGCGTCCGGACCCGCAGCGTGGAACGCCCGTGGGTGACCCAGCAGGCCGTCGCGTGGCGGATTGCGGCGAGCCTCGGGCGGCAAGCGGCCCTGCCCGTGATGACCGGAACAGCCAGCGTGAAGCGCTCCTCCGTGGCCGGGGTCCAGGTCGGCGACCTCGTCACCCTGACGCACACAGCCGCCGGGCTGACCGCGCTCAAGGTCCGCATCACCGAGTTGACCGTCGATAAGCCCGACTCCCCCGAGGTCGCCATCCGGTGGAAGGAGGACCGGGGCTGGCTGAACGCGATTCCAACTGCCGTCGCGCCCGATGACGTGGAACCGGAGGGCGAATACTCGGCGCAGCCGCTCTTGGCCAACGTCGCTCTCGAACTGCCATACGGCTACCTGCGCGAGGTCAAGCCGTCCCTGATCTTCCTGCCCGTGCGCGGCGATCCGCTGACGAACGGGTTCCACGCCTGGTGGGAACGGACCGCAGACTCGTTCGTCCAGGTCACCGGGGGTTCGTCCTTCGCGATGAAGGGCACGCTGAATGTCGCCCTCGACGCCGGGACGTTGGCCGACGCCTCGATCGACATCACCTTCACCGGTGACGATTGGGACCTGGAGGAAACCACGCTCGAAGAGGCGGCGACCACGCAGCCGCTCCAAGTCTTCATCGGCGGCGAGATCATGGTCGGCTTCGACGCGCAGCTCACCGGGCCGAAGCGGTACACGCTGAAAGTCCTCCGCGAGTGGTTCGGCACCCGGGCCGAGACGCACGCCAACGGGGCCACCGCCTACGTGCTCCAGCTGGGCCTCGAAAAGCCCGTGACCTGGACCGCCGAACTGCCCGCGGGGACTGCCACCTTCAAGGAGCAGCCGTACCTGTTGGCGCAGGAACTCGACCTTGCGACCTGCCCGGAGATCGCCGTGACGATCCAGAAGCGGGCACAACGTCCCGCCGCCCCGACCAACCTCCGCGTGTTCGAGGACGGCGCCCACCCGACCTACACCACCGGGCAGGACTTCACCGTCAACTGGACCTCGACCAGCGAGCTGCGGTTCGGGTTCAACGTCACGCAGAACCTCGAAGCCAGAGCCGACGCCACCGTCCTCCAGGTTCTGACCACGGGCGGCACGCTCAAAGGCGAGATCGCCTTCGCCGGCAACACCGGCCCCTTGACGATCACCAACGCTCAACTCGTGGCCCTGCTGGGCGCGGAGACCGACTTCAAGGCCAGAGCCTTCTACTCGTTGGCTGGCCTTCGCAGCCTCAACTTCGACGAAATCACCGTGAGGAAAGTATGAGCACCATCGCCCCCGGACGCCTGTTCAACGTCACCGACGCAGCCAGCTTCGTGGCCCTGTCCCAACAGAATTGGGTCATCGCCTCGGAGGAAATCTTCCGCCGCGTCTCCACCTACCACAACGGGAGCCCCAACATGCTGAACGGCCCGCCGACCTCAGGGGCGTGGACCGTCGGCGACTTCTGGCGTGACCAGAACGGAGCCGAGTTCGTCTGCACCTTGGCCGGCACGCCGGGGACGTGGCGGCAGATCGCGCCGGCTACCGTCACGGCCGACCCAGTAAGCGGGGCGTTCCCGACTGGGTATCTGATTCTGAACGCGGTCGACGGGGGCCTGAAGCGCCACGCCGGGGCGTTGTCGTGGGAAGTTCAGATCGGCGCCGGCACGTCCGCCAAGGTCGGTTTCCACGGGGCGACACCGACACCGCAGCGGGCCAACGCCAACCAGGCCGCCGCCACCGACCTCGCCAGCGTC
>JBBQML010001007.1:0-1768 GCA_038328885.1 Verrucomicrobiota bacterium
TCCGGCGGCGAATCCGGCTGCTGGTTCGACAGCCTCACCGTGACCTGAGCATGGCCACCACCCTCTACTTCTCGCGGCCTGTGTTCACGTGGGACCTGGACTGGTCCACGTCACCGGTCCAGCGCCTGGACTACGACATCCAGGAGATCGGCTACGGGCTCAAAGAGACGCTGCTCTGGGGCGACCAGACGCACGTCATCCGCGGGTGGACGGCGGAGGCGCCGCTATATTCCGGCGAAGCCATCTCCGAGTTCGATGCGTGGACGGCTGCCCTCCGGGGGCGGCTGGTCGGTTTCTGGCTCCCAGCCCCCGAGCAGGCGTTCAAGATCGTAGCCGGGACCTCGCCGACGCAGTTCGACATCGAGGCCGCCGGGCTGGCCGCCACCTTCGAGGACGGTCCCGAGCTTCATCTGTGGTTCACCAAGGCCGGCGAGGCTTCCGTGGCCGTGAAGGTGTCCTCGGTCGCTGACCTCGGCGAAGGCCTGGAGCGGATCACCGTCTCGCCCGGCCTCGGCGTCACGCCGGATGCTGGCTGGTACGTTCGCCCGCTGCTCTACGTCCGTCTGGCCGACGACACCGAGCGCGCCCAGTTCATCGCGGAGAACCGGCAGGTCCGTTCCCTGAAGGTCATCGAGCTCCCGCTGGAATACGCCGCCGCCGAGACAGGCCAGACGCCGGTCTACCTCTACCGCTTCTGGATCGACACCGACCCGGTTACGGAATGGCGCCTCACCGGGTTCTCGTGGGACCTCGAAATCGCCGGGCAAATCTGGACCGCGAAGCGGATCACCCACGGTCAGATCCAGCGCAGCACCCGGGCGGACATGCCCGACTTTTCAATCGAGTGCGAGCGGGACCCGGACATTCCGGTGATCCACCTGGTACCGCCGGCCCTGTCGTTGCCCTTGAACGTCGAAATCCGGGAATCCCTGTCCCTGGCCGACACCGGCAACGTCATCGCCATCGGTCGGGTGCAGAACGTCCGTGCCTCCGGCCGGAGCCTGGTCGCCAAGTGTGCCTCGTTTTCGGAGGTCCTGCCGCGCTCGGTGACCGGGTTCCTCTTGCAGGCCCGCTGCAACTGGCAGGTGTTCTCCGGTCCCTGCGGCGCCAGCCAGCCCGACTACGCCAAGACCGCCGAGGTGACCGCTGTTTCCGGTCGCAGCGTGGTCGTCACGGACGCCTCGTTGTCCGGGATCGCCGCCGCCTGGTTCGCCGAGGGCTGGATCGAGGTCGGCGCCGGCGTTAACCGCGAGGTCCGGACCGTGATGGCCTCGTCGTCGGCGGCGGGCGACGCGGTGACGCTGACCCTCAGCTACCCGTTCCACCGCGCCCAGACGGGCAACACCGCCACGGTCATCCCCGGCTGCGACGGGAAGGCGGACACCTGCACAGCAAAGTTCGCCAACTTCGTCAACTGGGGAGGCCACCGCAGCGTCTCCCGGAACATCACCCTCAAGGGCATGCGTACGCCCGACATCGGAGGAGGCAAGAAGTGACCGCAACCCTACCGCTGGACCTGACCCCCGACCTCCGCAGCCGGATCGCTCGCACGGCCCGTGAGTGGATCGGGACACCCTTCGTCCCCCACGCCCGGATCAAGGGCGCCGGGGTCGATTGCGTGAACCTACCCGCCGCCATCCTGATCGAGGCGGGCGTCATCGAGTTCGTCCTCACCGGCCCATACACCATCGACGCCGGACGACACGCACCAGCCAGCCTGCTCGTGATCTGGCTCCGCCAGGACGGGCGCTTCGAGGAATGGCCGGTC
>JBBQML010001008.1:0-1756 GCA_038328885.1 Verrucomicrobiota bacterium
GAAGAGCTTGGAGAGATCCTCGCCCACCTGCTCGTTGGCCGTGAGCAGCCCCAGGTCCTCGTAGTAGCGGGCCGTGCGCGGGTGGTAGTTGCCGGTGCCGATGTGGCAGTAGCGGCGGAGGCCATCCACCTCCTGGCGCACCACAAGGGAGAGTTTGCAGTGGGTCTTGAGGCCCACGATGCCGTAGACCACGTGCACGCCGGCCTGCTCCAGCTTCCGGGCCCACGAGATGTTGGCCTGCTCGTCGAAGCGGGCTTTGATTTCGACCAGGGCCAGGACCTGCTTGCCGGCCTCGGCGGCGTCGATCAGGGCGTCGACGATCGGCGAGTCGCCCGAGGTGCGGTACAGCGTCTGTTTGATGGCCTGGACCTTCGGGTCCGAGGCCGCCTGTTCCAGGAACGCCTGCACCGAGGTGGAGAACGAGTCATAGGGGTGGTGCAGCAGGATGTCCCGCCGCCGCATGGCCGCAAAGACGTTCGCCGGCTTGGACGTTTCCGACTCGTTGAGATGCCGGGAGGTGTGCGGGACATGCTTGGGGTAATGCAGGTCGGCCCGGTCGATTCCGGCGATGACCGAGAGCCCGCGGAGATCCAGCGGCGCCGGGACAGAGTAGACCTCGGATTCCTCGACGCCCAGCTCGCGGATCAGCAGCGCACGGATGTTCGGGTTGATGTCGGTTGTGACTTCGAGCCGGACCGGCGGGCCGAATCGGCGGCGCAGCAGTTCCTTTTCGAGGGCCTGCAGGAGGTTCTCGGCGTCGTCCTCTTCGACCTCGACGTCCTCATTGCGGGTGACGCGGAAGGTGTGGTGCTCCAGCACTTCCATCCCGGCGAAGAGCTGGTCCAGGTGGACGGCGATGACTTCCTCGAGGGCGATGAAACGTGCCACCCGGCCCGGCACGGAGCCGGCGCGCGGGCCGTCGATCGAGATCAGCCGGGGGAGCTGGTCCGGGACCTTGAGGCGGGCGAAGAGTTCCTTGTCGCTGACCGGGTTGCGGACGACGACCGCGAGGTTCAGCGAGAGCCCCGAGATATACGGGAAGGGGTGGGCCGGGTCCACGGCCAGCGGGGTCAGAATCGGGAAGACCTTCTCGGCGAACATCGCGCTGAGCTGGTCCTTGGCCTGGGAATCGAGTTCCTCCCAGTGCATGAGATGGATGTGCTCATAGGCCAGCGCCGGGCGGATCTGCTCGGCGTAGACGCGGGCGTGACGCTGCTGCAGCCGGTGGGCTTCGTCGCCAATCTGTTCAAGGACCTGCATCGGGCTGAGCCCGGCGGGGGAGGGGACGGCCAGGCCGGTGGCGATGCGGCGCTTCAGCCCGGCGACACGGACCATAAAGAATTCGTCCAGGTTGGACGCGAAGATGGACAGGAAGCTGACGCGTTCCAGCAGGTGCAGGTTCGGGTCTTCGGCGAGTTCCAGCACCCGGGCGTTGAACGAGAGCCAGCTCAGTTCGCGGTCCAGGAAGCGGTCCGGGCTGAAGTCGCCCTCCGGCTCCAGGTTGGGCGCGAATTCCGGGATGTCGATCCGGTCCTGGGTGGCACGTGAGGCAGGCACTTCGGAGGAGCCGAATTGGGCACGCGCGGGTCTGACTTTTTTGTCCGACATGGCGGCCCCAGACGTGGCTGTCCGGGCAGAATCCCGTTGCATGGTCTCTCCTAATGCTGGCGCGATTTAGCTTCAACCTTACAAGCAATCGGGGCAGGACAAGCCGGGATTTCGCGCGTTCCCGGGCACCCGGGCGGTCGGTCCGACT
>JBBQML010001009.1:0-1756 GCA_038328885.1 Verrucomicrobiota bacterium
GGGTTTCATTTCTGGCAAATCGGACTTCCCACTTTGGACTTCCCCCGGTCGGTTCCGTCAACGGCCTGCGAGGGGTGGCCATCCTGTTGAAGAAATCCGGCGTGCTCGCGCGCGGCTTTCGACGAGAACCTGACGCACTACAAACAACAAATCCCGGCGCTGTTCCGGTTCAACGCGCTGCTCATTGCCTCGAACGGCACGAACAACCGGGTCGGCTCGCTCACGGCGGATTGGGAACGCTTCTTCGAGCTCCGAGCCAGATTGGCACGCAACGCATCGAGTGCGACGACGAGTGCCAGGCAAATCAGCGCCTATTCCTTGCCGATCCGGTAAAGGTGGGTGTCGGTCCGCAGGTAGATCGTCCGATCCACCACCGCAGGCGTCGCAATCACGGTGCCGTCGACCTGGTTTTCCGCGAGTCGCTCGAACTGTGCCGCCGCCTTCACCACCGTGGTCCGCCCGTCCTGTCCGAAGAAATAGATCCTCCCCTCAGCCTGAACCGGCGATGCCAGGTGCCCGCCGCCCAGGCGTTCCTGCCAGTGAATCTCGCCGGTTCGCGCGTCGACGCAGGTCGCCATGCCTTCGTCGGACACCCAATAGAGTTCGTCGCCCGCCGCCACCGGCGATGACATGATGGGAACCTGCTTGAGGGTCTTCCAGGCCACCTTGGTTCCGGTCACATCGCCCTCGCCGTCGACGCCGATGGCGAAGAGTTGCGCCTTGAAACAGCCGGTGCCGAAGAACACCAATCCGTGGGCGAACACCGGGCAGGTGCCGATCGAGAAGCCGTCCCCGTGGCGCACGCGCCAGAGTTCCTGGCCGGAGGCCGGGTCGTAGGACACGGCCCAATGGGCGCCGGGCGAGACGAGTTGGGTCCGGCCCGCGGCTTCGATCAGGAGCGGCGTGACGAAGGATTTCTTCAGGTTGCCGCTCGAGGCATTGATCGGCGGTCGATCCGTGCGCCAAACCGGTTGGCCGTTCGTCTTTTCCAGGGCGGTGACGAACTGGGCGTCGCGCCCGTCGCGGACCAGGATGAGCAGGTTCTGGAAGAGGACCGGCGAACTACCGGGTCCGACCTGGTGATCCAAAGGCACGCGCGTTTTCCAGAGGATCTCCCCGGTCGCCGGGTTCAGGCACGCCGTGCCGAAGGTGCCGAAGTCGCAGTACAGCCGGTCCGCCTCGACCGCCGGCGTCGGCGTGGCCCAACTGTTCAGCCAATGGACGGGATCCGGTTTCTCGACGTCGAAGAGCGTGGTCTCCCAAATGATCCGACCGTTGGTCGCATCGAGACACACCGCATGCAGGCTGATGTGTTCGGCGGTCTGCATGTCGTCGGGCCCGATGCGCGTGCGCTGAATTCCTTGTTCGATCGCGGTGGTCAACCAGATCCGATCGCCGAGGACGACTGGCGACGACCGGCCGCGTCCGGGAACGGCGGCTTTCCAGGCGAGATGATTCGTTTCGCTCCAGGTGATGGGCAGAGATCGAGCCAGGGAGGTGCCGTCGCCGCGGGGGCCGCGGAATTGTGGCCATTCGGTCTCGGCGGAACAAAGGTCGAAGGCCAGGGCCGACATCGCGAGGGCGGTGAGCAGGGATTTCATGACCCGGCGTTGATAGCCGAGGAACCGTGGCCGCCGCAACCTCGGCGGTGCGGTGAGCTTGGTGCGCGGTGCCGGCCGCGGTGGCATGGCCTGACGCCCTTGGAGCGCGCCGGCGGGGCGGAGCTTCCACGGCGCTGGGGAGGGTGCAGGAAATC
>JBBQML010001010.1:0-1745 GCA_038328885.1 Verrucomicrobiota bacterium
ACGATCCAGCCAACCAGGCGCCTTCACCCCCAGACCTCGCATCGCTACGCCGAATGGAGGCTGATCCGGACCAATCCCGGTTCAACCGTGGGAGTGGCTTGGGGTGCGAGCCACGGCAGTGGCGGGCATTCCGGCAACAAGGTGCTTCGTCGGCCTGGCACCAAGCGCGTGGCGGTGAGGGGAGCATCGGAAAATCGCTGCGTTGCCTTTGCACGCGTAACGACCCTCGTGGTCCCTGGGTCGTTGCGCACCGGCACTGCAGCGGAACGAACCCCCGGGGTTCGTGGAGCGGTCGCGCTGAATTCTCGAAATACGTGTAAGGTGCAGGCACCGTCGACGCCGTGGGGACGTGCACTCGTGATGCCGTGAAAGTCCCACGTTCGCCACCGATTCAGGAAACGGATAGCGTTTCAACCGTGTGTTTGTCGATCCAGTCCCAGTCGAGTTCGACGCCGAGTCCGTGACCGGTGGGCGCGTGAAGCCAGCCATCCGCATCGATGTCCAACGGTTGTCCTTTTAGCCCGAAACGATAGACTGGGTGGATGACCTCGGCGTAGCCGCCATTCTTCGCGGCAAGATTGCAGTGGAGGTTCGCCAGATCGAGCAGGGGCGTCGCCATCGTGTGGACCTCGAGCCGCATGCCCTGAAGCTCACAAAGATGGAATGCCTTCATCAACCCGGTGATACCCGCTTTCAGGTAAACGTCGCCCCGCGCGATGTCGTAGGCCTGAATCCGGACTTGCTCGGCGAGCTCGTCGAGGGTGACGGTTTCTCCGCCGAGAATGGGGGTCTTTAGCTCGTCGGCCAATCGGCGAAGCAACCCTGTTTGCCGGTCGGGGATGGGTTCCTCGAACCAGGTGAAGTTCAGCTCATCGAGCACCCGTCCAACCTTGAGGGCATCGTGATAGTCATAGAGTGCATTGAGATCCTGCATCAGGGGAAAGTCCGGACCGACCGCCTCGCGAGTCGCGCGAATGCAAGGGATGTCACGCTGGGGATCATTCCAGAAATGGCACTTGAAGCCGCGGAATCCGCGAGCCTGCATTTCCTTCGCCTCGGCATGAGCCCGTTCCGGCGTGGGATGAAACGACCAGCCCGTGCAATACCCGGGTACGCGGTCCCGTGCGCGGCCCAGCAGGTCGCAGATCGGGGCCTGGCGCACCTTTCCGAGAATATCCCAAAGCGCGACATCGATCATGCCGGACATGGCGTCGCTCAGAGCATAGAGATCGCGATTGGCTCGGCGCAGGCGCAGCCAGAGACGTTCAATTTCGAGGGGGTTTTCGCCGCGGATCTTCGGCCAGAAAACATCGCGCATCAGGCAGGCGATGGCGCGGCCGTCGCCTTGGTTGCCGTAGCCCATGGTGTAGCCGTCGATGCCCTCGTCCGTATGGACGGTGACGAGCGGGTAGTGCCACGTCGGCGGGCGGCCCGGCGGCAGGCCCTCCGCTCCATAGCGTGGAGTGGCGTCAATGGCGATCTGGCGGATGGTCAGCTTGGAGATTTTCATAAGGAGGCGTTTCAGTAGCCGAGCGAGCGGTCCACACGGTTGAGCAAGGGCTGGCCGTTGGCATAGCGCCGGAGGTTCTCGGCGAACAATCCAGACATGTGCTCATCATAGCGCGGGGTGATCCCTGAAATGTGCGGTGACAGGATCACGTTCTCGAGCAACCACAATGGGCTGTCGGCGGGCAGCGGTTCCCGGGCGAAGACATCCAGGCCGGCACCGCCAATCCACCGTTCCT
>JBBQML010001011.1:0-1744 GCA_038328885.1 Verrucomicrobiota bacterium
AGGTCCCTCAGCGTCTCGAGCAGGCCGTGGAACTTCTGCGTCTGTCCCCGCTTGAGGATCACTTCACGGGCGGCGAAGGCCTCAAGCGCCGGTACCGTCTGCGACAAAGCCGCCGGCGTGGTCACAATCCAGAGCGTGGACGACCCGTCCGGCGGGGTGCCCGAGCCGGTCGCGCGCCGGGCACGAAGCTTCGAAAGCACCGTCTGCCGGTCCGCCGACGCGGAAAAGGCCTCCCGCATGTCGCGATTCTCCGGCATCGCCTCCGGAAAGTGCAGGACATCGGCCGGACGCGGGTCCCCACTCGCCGTGTGGAAGAACGGCAAATCCTCCACCAGCTGCTCCGCGCGTTTGACGTCCAGAGCCACCACCAGCCAGACCGGTGCCGGGTGGGTGCGGCCCAGTTCGTCCAGCACCGCCCCTTGGGCGGGCGCGCAGATGCCGATATGCTTGTGACGATACGGAACGGACGAGGCCGACATGAGAAAGCCCCAAGGGAACCCAGGATGGGCCGCAGCGCAATCCCGGCAAATCGCCCGTTATCCCACCATTCCGCCCCCGGGCGGAGCGTTCGTGCTCTGGTTTCGACTTCGCCTTCCCCGGTATTCCGCTCAACCTTTCGCCATGCTGTCTGCCTTCGTCACCGGTGCCGCCGGTTTCATCGCCTCCAATCTGGTCGATCGCCTTCTGGCCGAGGGGGCCACGGTCATTGGCTGGGACAACCTGTCAACCGGACAGGAGCGGTTCCTCCTTGCTGCACGACGGTCCTCCCGCTTTCGCCTGATCCAAGGCGACAATCTGGACCTGCCCGGGTTGATCGCGGCGATGAAGGGTTGCGACATGGTGTTCCATCTCGCCGCCAACGCAGATGTCCGGGATGGCTGGTCTCACCCGGGCCGGGATCTCCAGCAAAACACCCTCGCCACCTTCAATGTGCTCGAGGCCATGCGGGCCAACGGCGTGAAGCGCATCGCGTTTTCCTCCACCGGATCCGTTTACGGCGACGCGCTCGTCACTCCCGAGCGCCCCACTCCGGAAAACGATGCCTTCCCGGTCCAGACCTCCCTCTACGGCGCGTCCAAGGTCGCCGGGGAATCCCTGATCTCAGCCTACGCCGAGGCCGCCCAGATCGAGGAGGCGTATGTCTTCCGTTTCGTCTCCATTCTCGGCGAACGCTACACGCACGGGCACGTATTCGATTTTTACCAACAGTTGGTCGGGCACCCTGACTGGCTCCGGATCCTCGGCGACGGACGCCAGCGGAAGAGCTACCTTTACGTTCAGGACTGCGTCGACGCGATCCTCCGGGTGGTCCAGCTCGGCACCGCCCGCAACGCGCCCCACCGGACGCAGATCTACAATCTCGGAACGTCGGAGTATATCGAGGTCAACGAAAGCGTGCGCACGCTCTGCGACACACTCGGCCTCAAGCCGGAGCTCCGCTACACCGGAGGGGACCGCGGCTGGATCGGCGACAGTCCCTTCATCTTTCTCGACACCCGCAAAATCCAGGCCACCGGTTGGCGCCCGAAATTCACCATCCGCGAAGGGCTGGTCAAGACCCTGCGCTGGCTCGAGACCAACCGCTGGGTCTACGAGGCCCGCGGCTGAAACCGGCCGGCACCGGATTGGTCATCCCCTCCTGCGCATGCGCGCCGTCCTCAACGCATTCCTTCCCGGTCTCATGCCTCCGATCTTCACCTCGCTCATCCCCGCGTCATGAGCCCCACCGACCTGCCCGTCGCCA
>JBBQML010001012.1:0-1736 GCA_038328885.1 Verrucomicrobiota bacterium
ACTCGGAGCGCCTCGAGGTGGTGCGTGTCTACGAGGAACTCGCCCGCCTCGCCGCGCAGCATCAGCTGACCATCAACTTCCACGGAGCCCACAAACCCACCGGGGAGGTGCGCACCTGGCCGAACGAGATCACCCGCGAGGGAATCCGCGAACAGGAGTATGTCCTCTGGGAATCGCTCCCCCTGCCACACTACACCGCTCTGCCCTTCACCCGGATGGCGGTGGGGCACGCCGACTTTCTACCCGCTTATGTCCGCACCAAGTACCTGCGGAACACCACCGCCACGTTCCAGGCGGCCACCGCCATCGTGGCCACCTCGTCGTTCGTGAGCTGGCCGGATCATCCGGATGACTACCGGGTCAGCCCGTTTCTGGGGCTGCTCCGGGCCGTGCCGCTCGCCTGGGACGAGACCCGGGTGCTGCCGGGCTCCGAGATCGGCGGAGTGGCGGGGTTTGCCCGCCGCCGCGGTGCCGACTGGTTCGTCGGCGTGTTGAACGGCACGGAACAACCGCAATCCTGGCGTTCCGATCTCGGGTTCCTGGGCGACGGGCAGTACTCGGCGACGCTCTACCGCGACACCCCGCCCCACCGCAGCCTTCCCTCCATCGAAACCGATCGCGCCCTGCGACGCGGACAGCCTGTCAGTGCCGAACTCGCTCCCGGGGGCGGGTTCGTGGCGTGGATCCAGCCCGCGCCGTGACGGGTCAGGTGCGTGCGGCCCGAAACATGCCCAGGCCCTTTCGGCAGGCGTCGTAGGGGGTCGGGAATCTCCCAGCTGTCATGGTGCCCGAACCTCACCACCGGCCCCGCCGACGACCAGTGAATCGTCGCCAAATCCGGGTCGGAAGGCCATCGAGGTCTGCAGAGAGTACTGGCAAACGCAGCCCGCGCTGGCCTCGGGGATAAGCAGCAACCCCCCGGCCGGGATCATGTTGATCCAGCACCTCGCCCTCGACGGCGCGAGCTTCACCGCTGCCGTCCCGCGCTCGAGGTGCGCCCGCAGATCGAGCACGGTCGGGTTGTTCGCCCGGAAGAACAGGCAGTCACCCGCCCCGCTCAGAGTTCCGCAGCTGTGCCCAGGACGAACGAGTCGCCAGTCCCCGGCGCTCTGGCCGGCCGCCCCCAATCGCCTCCCACTGGCCACCTCGTGCCTCGCGTCACCCTCGAGGTCGGACTCGGCCAGGACCAGGTTCGCGAACTCCGGGGTGAACAGCAGCGCGTCGTCCGCCAGCACGACCGGGTGGAACTGGTCCTCCACCACCCGCGGCTCGATCCTTTCCAGCCTTTGCCAGTAACTGCGGCGCGCGGGCAGCCCCCAGGCGGGCCGCGGCGCGACGGCCTCGAAGGTCCACGCGGGGTGCAACGGCAGAGCGAGCTCCGAGACCCCCTGCCCCGTCCGCCCGATATCGGCCCGGTGCGTCGGCCAATCCGCGGCGGCTTCCGTCGCCCGGACCGCGTTGCCCGGCGAGCCACCCGATCCGGTGAGTGCCAGGAGCAGGATTCGAAACGCGAGCCTGGGATGGCTCAGGATGGGGCTCGCAGTCATGGCGTGGGCTGGGCGAGGTGCGGAGGAGGACCGTCAGGCGCCGCCACCCACGATCGGCGCGGCTGGGGGGGCCGGGGGGCCGGCACTGCGGGAGACGGCATCCCGCATGCCTGCGAACAGACCCTTCCCCGACCCCGCCGCCACCGGCCGCCGCGCGCTGGCGTCCTCGTGGTCGAGAAGCTCCGGGGG
>JBBQML010001013.1:0-1726 GCA_038328885.1 Verrucomicrobiota bacterium
TGGAGCAACAACCAGCCCCAGCCGACGAGAAACGCGACGCCACCCAGAGGGGTGACGGCGCCCTACCCACGCACCCCGCTCGTCGCCAGCACGTAGAGACTGCCGGAGAAGACCAGCACCCCGAGCAGGAGGCACATCCAAGGCCCACGCCGGAACGGGCTGGCCTGGGCCAGCGCGAACAGCGCCAGACCATGGACCAGATGATAAAGCACCGCGGTCTGCCAGATGGCGGCTGTGTCGTGGCGTGCCAACACCTCCTTCAAGCCATGGGCCCCGAAGGCGCCCAGCGCCACCGCCAGGAATGCCACCCCCGCCGAGACCCGGTACGCCGTTGCCTGCTGCATCCCGCGACCGTAGCCCGGGGCCCGGGGCCCGCCAACCCCGATGCACGAGCACGACGCACCCCCAACCCGCAACCCTTCCTGACCATCGCCGAAAAACGTCCCGCGGGCTCCGCGTCTCCGCGTCTCCGCCTGCCACTCCTCCACCGGTTCAGGGCTAAGGGATCAGGACCAACTTCCCTTTCACCCGCCGCTCGCGCAGCCGGGTGAACGCCTCCGCGCCGCGCGCCAGGGGCAGAACCTCGTCCACGGCCCCTTTCAGCCGACCCGCCGCGGCCCACTCCAGGGTCGTCAGCATGTCCCGTCGCGTGCGCCCGTAACTGCCCACGATTCGCTGCTGTTTCACGAACAGGGGCCACAGGTTCAACTGCACGACGCGACCCGCCGTCGCCCCGCACGTGACGACCGTCCCTCCCCGCGCCAGGCACTCGAACAACCGTTCAAACACCACCCCCCCGACATGCTCGACCACCAGGTCCGCACCCCGCTTGGCCGTGATCCGTCGGACCTGCGCCGGCCAGTCCGCCGCGCCCGCGTCCACGACGGCCTCCGCACCCAGCGCCTCGCACCAGAGTTGCTTGTCAGGCGTGGACGCGGTGGTCACCACGCGAGCCCCGAGTCCGCGGGCGATCTGGATGGCTGCGGACCCCACCCCGCTGGCTCCACCCATGACGAGAACCCACTGCCCGGGCTCGACTTGGGAGCGGTCGGTCAGCATGTGCATGGCGGTGCTGCCCGCCAGCGTGAGCGCGGCGGAAGTCACAAAATCAACCTCGGCGGGCAACCGGACCAAGGCGGAGGCCGGCACCAGACAACGCTCGGCGAAGCCGCCGTCGCACTGCACCCCCAGCAGTCGACCCTCGAGGCAGAGCGATTCATCGCCGCGCCGGCAGAACTCACAGTGGCCGCAGACGAGGTTGGATTGCACCGCCACGCGATCGCCCGCCCGCCACCCGGTGACCCCGTCGCCCACGGACACCACGGTTCCCGCCGCTTCGCCCCCGGGGGTGCGCGGCAATTGGACCGCAACCGGAAGGGCCGCCTCTTCCAACCAAAGGTCGAGCCGGTTCAATCCGCACGCCGCAACCTGCACCACGGCCTCGCCCGGCCCGGGAACAGGATCGGGGAGGTCACGAAGTTCGAACCGGCCTGGGTTGCCATGAGCCACCAACTGCAGCGCTTTCACAGCGCGATCCTACGCCGTCCACCGCACCTCCGCCAGAGCACTCCCTGCTTGCGTCGCCCTCCCCGCTTCCCCAGGTTTTCTCATGGCAGCAACGCCGCATCCCGTCGACTCCGCTTTCTACCTGGCCGCCGACGACTTCTTCCGCGAGAACCGCCGCACCGGGCTGACCTACGACGATGTCTCGTTGGCCACGCTCTAT
>JBBQML010001014.1:0-1724 GCA_038328885.1 Verrucomicrobiota bacterium
TGGAGCCAGTAGGTCCATGATCTCCGCCCGCCCGCCGAAGGCGCCGACCGGCAGGCCGCCACCGATGATCTTGCCGAAGCAGGAGAGATCCGGACGCAAGCCAAACCGCTCCTGCGCCCCACCAGGACCGAGGCGAAACCCGGTCATCACCTCGTCCGCAATCAGCACCGTGCCCGCCCGGGTACACAGTTCCCGCAGTTGCTCCAAAAATCCGGGCCGGGGCAGGTACAGGCCGGCGTTCGCCGGCACCACCTCAAGAATCACCGCCGCCAGGTCCGCCGCCTCCCTGGCGAAGACCGCCGACAATGCCTCGGGGTCGTTGAACGGGATGACCAGCGTGTTCCGGGCGAAGTCCGCCGGCACCCCGGCACTGTCCGGATGCCCCAAGGTCAGGGCCCCCGAACCCGCCTTCACCAGCAGCGAGTCGGCGTGCCCATGATAGCAGCCCTCGAACTTCAGAATCCTGTTCCGCCCGGTGAAACCCCGAGCGAGGCGCAGCGCCGACATGCACGCCTCGGTCCCCGAGTTGCAGAACCGCACTTTGTCCAGACCCGGAACCGCCGCCTTCACCGTGCGCGCCAGTTCCACTTCCAGTGGGTTGGGCACCCCAAAACTGGTGCCGCGCGCCGCCGCCGCCTGCACCGCGGCAACGGTGCCCGGGTGCGCGTGCCCCAGGATAGCCGGCCCCCACGTACCCACGTAGTCGATAAGCTCCACCCCATCCACCGTCCGCAACCGGCACCCCCGCGCTGAATCCACGAAGAACGGCTGCCCCCCCACGGCCCGGAATGCACGCACCGGTGAGTTCACTCCGCCCGGCAAATGCAGCAGGGCTTCGGCGAACAGTGCGTCGGACCGGGGTCTCGGTGTCATGGGAGGCCCAGCGTAACCAGAGCCCACCCCGGGAGCCAACTCCGGTGCATGGAGCAGGTGAAAGTGATCCACTACCGGGCCGACCCGGACGACTGCCCGGCCACGTGAAGGGACTCGGCGGCCGCTGAGAGCCCGTCAATAGCTCACGGGCGGGAGTAGAATGCGGTGCCTTGACCATTAGGCTTTTACTTGGTGCTCGCGCGTGGTTAGACCATCCCGATGCGCATCAAGGGCCCCCTCCCAAACCTGCTGTCGGGCCTGACCCTTACCCTGCTCCTGACCCTGGCGCTCGCCCGGGCGGCGGACGCGGCGCAGGCCGTCGGAGTGCCGACTTACGCGAAGCCTCCCGCGGCGAGCGTGAATCCGGGTCCGGTGACCTTGCCGATCCAGCCCGCCCCGGGCGAATCCGTGGCGATGCTCGGCAACTCGCTGGGCGAGCGGATGCTCTACTTCGGCCACTTCGAGACGGCGATCCACCTGCGCTTTCCCCAGTCCCGCCTCACGGTGCGGAACCTCTGCAATCCCGGCGACACGCCCGGGTTCCGCCCCAACCCGGCCCGCAAGTCCCAGTGGGCCTTTCCGGGCGCCGCGAGGTTCCATCCGGAGTTAGCCGCCCACTTCGGCATCGGCCACTACCCCAGCCCGGACGAGTGGCTCTTCGAGATCAAGGCGGACACCATCCTCGCCTTCTTCGGCTACAACGAGTCCTTCGACGGCCCGGCCGGCCTCGACCGCTTCAAGGGCGAACTCGACGCCTTCATCACCCACACCCAGGCCCAGAAATACAACGGCAGCGCCGCCCCGCGGCTGATCCTAGTGTCGCCGATCGCCTTCGAAAACCTCTCCGCCAG
>JBBQML010001015.1:0-1718 GCA_038328885.1 Verrucomicrobiota bacterium
ATGACCGGGGGCCGTTGGCGGGGTCGGAGCGGGATCGGATCGCCACAGGCGATCTCGGGGTCGCTCCAGAGGAGTTCGCGGCTGCCGAGGGCGGCGTCATACAGGTACAGCGCCATGCCGTTGGTGGGGCGGGCCACCGCGTGCCAGCGATCCCAGCCCGCCGGCCCGGTGACACGGGCGCCCTCGCAACCCCAGGCCACGAGGTGGAAACGCTCCGACAGCGGCCACGGGTTCGCGTAGGAGGTGATCGGCCAGCCTTCGATTTCCGGGAACGGCACCTCGGGGGTGAGCCGCGTCATGGGTTCCTGGCCCTCCAGCCCGGCGCGCGGGTCGAGCAGGACCAGGCTGCCCATGGTCTGCGCGTGGTGGGCGGACGCCGTGAAGATAATCCGGTGAGAGCCGGGGATGGGTTTCGCCTCGAACACGCAGTGGGGCGACTTGGTGTAGTTCTTGAACACCATCCGCGCGTTGGACCCGTCGGGGTTGATCGCCCAAAGCCCCATGTACGGCATGTTGTCGCGGTCGATGTAGTCCCAGCGCGAGTACAGGATGGAACCGTCGCAGCCAATCTCAGGCGTCCACTCGAACATCTCGAACGGGGAGATGGGATAAAGGCCGGTGCCGTCGGCGTTCATGGTGTGGAGGGTGTAAACCGCCACCGGTCGCTCGGGCCCGCCGCCGCAGCGGACATAGCAGTCGGGCAGATCCGCGCTGGCCAGGGTCTGCGCGGCCGTGTCACGACCGACCTGGAGAGCCTGCCCGCGTCGGGTCGAGAGAAACACAATCCGACCGTCAGGAAGGTAGCGTCCGTCGAAATCGTCGTACTTGCCATGGGTCAGTTGCCGGACCTCCGACCCGTCGACGTTCATCTCGAAAAGGTGGTAGAAGGCGTCCTCGGGAACGTTGGCCTTGTCGAGCTTGTTGGATTCCGCCGCAAGCGTCGGGTAGTAGCGGCACCAGGCAAAGAGGACCTTGCGGGCGTCGTAGGAGAGGGTGGGCCGGAGGAAACTGCCCGGGGCGCTGAAGGAGCCCGTGAGGCATTCCTCGCGCGGCGAGTCGGTGGTGAAACCACGCAGAACGTAAATACCGCCGCCGGGTTTCGACCACCAGCCGTAATACTGGTCGGACATGTGGTTGAAACTCGGCGGGGCTCGTTTGACGAAGAGCAGGGCGTCGAAGTCGAGCAACGGCTGGCGCAGCACCAGGCGGCGCTGGAGGGCACGGACACGCAGGAATCCGTCGGGGGCATCGTGGGTGTCGTCGGGCGCGGCCGCTTCGCTCACAGTGAACGCGGCAAGGTCGTCCCCCACCTCGACCCCGGCCTCGCGCAACTCGCGCTCGAGCCGGCGAGTGTTGGCCAGGACCTTCGCGGTTTGCGCCTTCCAGTCGGGCGGCTTGGGGGCGGTGTGACTCCGGGACCACTCGGAAACGCTCGCCTGGTTCGCCGGCTGGAGCAGCGCCAGATTCTTCGCCGGGTCCGCCGGACCGAAAACCTCGATTTCCTCGAGATGCAGAAACGTCTTCCCGGGGAGCTGGATGCGCACGAACCGGGCGGACACGCCGTCGAGCTTCACCTCCAGGGGCTTCTGGTCGGGGTGGCCCACGAAGACCGTGCCGTCGTGCTCATAGGCCGTGCGCCACTCCTGGCCGTCCTCGGAGAGGCGCACCAGCAGGCGCGCGGCGCGCTCCGGAGCCTGGGGCCGGTTCCAAACGACGAC
>JBBQML010001016.1:0-1716 GCA_038328885.1 Verrucomicrobiota bacterium
AGGGTGCTCTGAACTCGGAAAATAGTGGTTGTCGAGACCGTTATTTGCCGAGCGAGGGAGCACCCTTTCGATGCAGAAGTCTACCGCTGTTTTTCCGTCCCTGCCGGTCAGTTTCACCGGCCAGTCGCTGATCTCCCACGCCGGGACCAGAGTCCTCACCGGATTCATGGACGCGCTGGGATTCGGCCGGCTCTGCGAAGATCGGCTCGGCCAGTTTGTTCCCTCTGGCGCGAAGCACCGGCCTGGGCGGCTGGTTGGTTCTTTGGCCGCGATGCTCGCCGCCGGAGGCGAACACGCCTCGGACCTGGACATCCTGCGGTCCTCACCCGGGGTCTTCGGCCAGCTGCCCTCGAACGCGACCGTCTCCCGGTTCTTCGAACGCACCGTGGCGAACCCGGAGCTGTTCGGCTACGGGTTTGAGACCCTCACCCGGGAACTGCGCACCCGGGCCTGGGACGCCGCCGGGAACCGGAACCCGGCCATGGCCGCGACGGCCGCGGACCCGCTGATCATCGACCTCGACGCGACCCTGGTGACCTCACACTCGGACAAGGAAAACGTCGCCGGCACCTACAAGGGCGGCTACGGGTTCGCCCCGTTCATCGCGTCCTGTGATTACGGTGCCGGCAACGGCTCGGGGGAAATCCTCGCCGCGGTGCTGCGGCCCGGCAACGCGGGAGCGAACAGCGCCGAGGACCACATCCGCGTCTTCCACACCGCCACCGCCCAACTGCCCCAGAGCTTCTACAACGAGGCCGGGGCCCTGGCCGGGGAAAAAGTGTTGGTCCGCACCGACAGCGCAGGGGCCTCACGGAAATTCCTCTGGCACCTGCACAGCCTGGGCGTGCAGTTCACCACCAGCTACACCCTGCCGTTCGGCAAGGCACACATGATCGACTGGATCACCGACAAAGAGCACTGGCAGCCGGCACTGGACCAGCACGGGAACGACCGGACCGACGCGTGGGTCATCAACGCCACCGACGTCATCCCGCTCACCGATTACCCGCCGGGCACGAACCTGTTCCTCCGCGCCGAGCCGCTGCACCCCGGCGCGCAGCCGACCCTGCTCGATGTCGACGGGCACCGGATCACCGCGTTCCTGACCAACTCACCGCGCTGGCACGGCCCGTTCCTGGACGCCAGACACCGCGCCCGCGGCCGGTGCGAGAACCGGATCAAAACCCTGAAAAACACCGGCCTGGGCAAGCTGCCGTTCTTCGACTTCGCCGCGAACCAGGCCTGGGCAAACATCGCCGCCCTCGCCCTCAACCTCGTCTCCTGGATCCAGCTCGCCGCCCTCCCGGACGGCCACCACGCCAAAGCCTGGGACATCAAACGCTGGCGCTACCGGCTCTTCGCCACCGCCGGGAAAATCATCACCCGCGCCCGCCGCACCCAGCTCCTGCTCCCGGAAACAGCGCCCGAGAAAGACCTCCTGAAACTGCTTCTGGAGAACACCGCCCGCCTCAACAAAGGGCCCGTTCCTTCCACCGGCTGACCGTGGACCTCATCCTGTCCCAACAAACAGCACGATCACCCGGAAGTGGAACCGGCGCCAACCAAGGCGAACCAACAGGCCACACCAGACTGCCCGAAAACAGAAAACAAAACTCGGATCAGCCGCAGGCGCAAAACCGCGACCGTCACGGCGCATCATGAAAAATCGGGGCTAGGGCATCTCGCCGAAGGGGCCCGAAGAAGACGCCGTTGTCC
>JBBQML010001017.1:0-1716 GCA_038328885.1 Verrucomicrobiota bacterium
CATGGCACCACCGCCAGCTGATGCAGAGCGGGCCGGGACCAGATGCGGGGACCTCGGGTGTCGACCGGAGCCTCGTGTGACCTCACCCCCACCCTCCTCCACCGTGAAGCCTTCCTCCTGGCGTGAACGCGTTCGCCCGGCAACTGGCCGCGGCTCTGGCCGCCACCAGCCCCTGACATGAACACCGCCCGCACGGTCCTCCTCGGTTCCCTGGTGCTCGGCGGAATCCTCGTCGCGCTGTTGCTGTTGTCTCCCCGCCCCGGCCGCGATTCCAACCGCAGCCAGGCCCCACTGGTCCTCTTCTGCGCGGCCGGTCTCAAACCCGCCATCGAACCAGCGCTCCGCTCCTACGAGAAGGCCTACGGGGTCCGCGTGCAGGTCCAGTACGGCGGATCCGGCACGCTGCTGGGCAGCCTCAAGGTCGCCCCGCTCGGAGACCTCTTCCTCGCCGCCGATGGCTCCTTCCTCGACCAGGCACGCTCGAACGGGCTCGTGGCCGAGGTGGTCCCTCTCGCCCGCCTGACACCCGTCATCGGCGTGGCCCGCGGCAATCCCGCGCGAATCCAGGACCCCGATGACCTCCTCCGCCCGGAGGTGCGACTCGTGCTCGCCAACCCCGACGCTGCGGCTGTCGGGCGGATCACGCGGGAGCAATTGGAACGCCGAGGCGATTGGTCGCGCTTCGCCAGTCACGCCCGCGCCTTCAAGCCCACGGTCAACGACCTCGCCAACGACCTCAAACTGGGCGCCGCCGATGCCACGGTGATCTGGGACGCCACCGTCCGCCAGTACCCGGAACTCGAGGCGCTCGCCACCCTCCCATTTCCAGGCGTGACGTCGGAGGTCGCCATCGGCGTGTTGCGAACCTCCCGCCAACCCCGGTCCGCGCTCCACCTGGCCCGCTACCTCGGCGCCCCGGAGCACGGGCTGAAGCACTTCGCGGACCAGGGGTTCGCCGTCGTGGACGGCGACGCCTGGAGCGAGTCGCCCGAACTCGTCTTCTTCAGCGGCGGTGTCAACCGGACCGCGATCGAAACCAGCCTCCGCCAGTTCGAGGAGCGCGAGGGAGTCCGGATCACCCGCATCTACAACGGTTGCGGCATCCTCACCGCGCAGATCCGCTCGGGCCAGCGGCCTGACGGTTACTTCGCGTGCGATGTCTCGTTCATGCGGACGGTCCAGGACCAGTTCCTCCCCGCCCTCGAAATGGCCGAGACCCGCATGGTCATCGCCGCGCCCAAGGGCAACCCTCGCGGCTTCGAGAAGCTCCAGGATCTGGCACAGCCCGGGCTCAAGCTCGGCCTCGCCCACGAACAGCAAAGCGCGCTCGGCGCCCTCACGGCCCAACTCCTGCGACACGAGGGATGGTTCGACAGCGTGATGTCCAATGTGGTCGTCCAAACCCCCACCGCGGACCTGCTGGTCAACCAACTCCGCGCCGGGGGCCTCGATGCCGTCGTCGTCTACCAGGTCAACACCACAACCGCCGCCGACCGCATCGCCGTGGTGCCGATCGATCTGCCGGGCGCGACCGCCATCCAACCGGTCGCCGTCGGCCGGCAGACCCGCTACCCCCACCTCATGGAACGGCTGATCAGCTTCCTGCGCTCCACCGAATCCCAACGGCGGTTTGTCCAGGCCGGCTTCCGCTGGCGCGCCCCCGCCCAACCCGAGCCCGCCCGGTGACGCACTTCGCCCCCTTTTCCCCGCGGGACC
>JBBQML010001018.1:0-1709 GCA_038328885.1 Verrucomicrobiota bacterium
GTGCGGAGTCGACGGTAAAAGAGGCCCGCCTCCTCGGGGGTGTAGGCACCGGGCGGCAGGCGAAACCCGGCGATCCAGACGCGTTCGGGTTCGAAGCCGACGTGCAGTTGTCGGGCGCGATCGAAACTCCGGGCGCAGAGCATCATGCCGATGAGCAGGACCAGGGCGGCAGCGATTTCGGTAACTACCAGGGTCTGGCGGATGCGCTGGCTCTGGCGGGAGCTGCCGCCGGACCGTCCTCCGGCCTGCAGGGTGCCCGCGATGCTTACCCGGGCGGCGCGCCAGGCGGGGACGAGGCCGAACAGAAGCCCGGTGGCGAGGGTGACGATGGTCGTGAACGCGAGCACGCGGGCGTCGATCGGGAACTCCAGCGCGATGGGCAGGTAGGTGGCGGGGAGTAGCCGGAGGAGGGATTGACTGAAAGCGGTGGCAAGCAGGGCGCCGAGGATTCCGCCGCAGGCGGCCAGCACGAGGCTTTCAATCAGCATCTGGCGCATGAGACGGCCGGCGCCGGCGCCCAGGGCCAGTCGCACCGCCATCTCGCCTTCGCGCGAACTGGCCCGGGCGAGCAGGAGGTTGGCGACGTTGGCGATGACCAGCAGCAGGAGGAGGAGGGCCACGCCGGCCAGGGCCGTCAGGAGGGGGAGGAAGTTCCCCTGGGCGCCCCAGGGCGATCGGTGGACCGGCAGCACGGCGGCGCTGACGTCGCGGTTGGTGTTCGGGTACTCCGCCTCCAACCGCCGGGTCATGATGTCGGTGGCCGCTTGCGCCTGGGCGAGGGTGACCCCATCGCGCAGCCTGGCCACCGTATGGAGCCAGCGGTTGTTGCGGCTGTTGAGCAGGCGCCCGATGTCGGCGTGCTCGTTCGACATGCTCACCGGCACCCAGAGATCGAGTCCCAGCCCGCCCATGGTGCCCCGGAAGCCCTTCGGCGCGACGCCGATGATGGTGTACGGACAGCGGGCGATCTCGACCGTGCTGCCGATCACGTCCGCGCGGCCCCCGAACCGCCGCTGCCAGAGTCGGTGACTGATGACGGCTACCGGGTTGCCGCGGGGGGCCTGGTCCTCGTCGGGGAGGAAGGCTCGTCCCAGGATCGGCTGCACTCCGAGGACGGAGAAGAAGTTCGCCGTCACGGGTTGCTGCCAGACCCACTCCAGGTCCCGGTCGGTGCGGACGCTCACCGCCTCGATCTGCGAGGCGATGATGCCCGCGTAGATGTTGGTTTGGGTTCGCAGGTCCACGATATCCGGGAGGGACATCGTGTGGGAGAGCTGACCGCTGACGTGACGTTCGACGAGGACCACGAGCCGGCCGGGATCCCGGGCACCGGGGATGGTGTCGAGGAGCACGCCACGGATCCAGCTGAAGACCAGGGCGGTGGCGCCGATGCCCAGGCCGAGGGTGAGAATGGCGACGGCGCTAAACCCGGGGGACTTGAGCAGTTGGCGAGCGGCGAACTTCAGGTCGTTCATATCAGTCGTTGCGGAGGGCGTGCATGGAACTCTACTCGTGGCGCAGAGCGAGGGGGGGGCCACCCGTGCCACGGCCGCGCGGAGAGCGGGGATCAACGCTTGCGGCTGGGCCTGGCATGGCACGAGGAGATCGAGCCAACCCCAAGCGGCCCCATCCACTGGGGCCAGTTGTCGGCACGCGTGGTGAGGACCGCGACGAGGAAGGAGAGTCGGAGTTTGCGCTTCATGGTGGGG
>JBBQML010001019.1:0-1705 GCA_038328885.1 Verrucomicrobiota bacterium
CGGCTCACAACCCCGCTGGTCCACGGCTGGTTGAATGTCCCCCGTGCGCTGGAGCGTTTCTCCGGGGCTCCACCCCTCCCCTCGAGTCTCCCGGGCGCTGGCCCCGGGAGCGGACCCTCGGTGGACCGGGTGCTCGGCGCCCTCGGCCTGAGACAGCTTCAGTCGGCCTCCTTCGCGGTCCGCACCGCCTCCGACGGCTGGAGCACGGACTTGCGGTTGAACATCCCGTTCGCCCAACACCAGGGCCTCTTCAGACTCCTTCGGCTCCTGGCCGAGGACGCGAGCCCACCTTCGTGGGTCAGCGCCGACGTGCTGTCCTTCACGCGCATCCGACTGCCCGGCGCCCCGGCCTGGACCGCTTTCGAGCGGTTGCTGCGGGACATCGATCCCGCACTGCTCGGCGTCCTGCAACTGTTCACCCAGTACGCCGGCCGCACCGACGATGCCGATTTCGACTTCGACCAGGGCTTCATCAGGCAACTGGGCGACGACTGGGTCGCGATGTCCACGCGCGACGCGACCACGAACGCCCTGGGTTTCGAACTCCTGGCCCATGGATCCACCAACACCGCAGCCCTCTTTCATGCCCTGACCCTGATCGCCTCCCCAACCTACCTCTCGACGTTCTTTCCCCCCGGGGTGCCGGCTCCGAAACGGACCCAGCAGAACGTGGCCGGCCGGCGGGTGGTCAGTATCGAACTGCCTTCCATGCCCTGGCGCGATGGCGCCGAGGGGATGCTTCTGCTCGCTAGTCGTGAAGGCTACGTGGGGATCTCCGGAACCCCGACCGCGGTCCAGCGGTTCGTCTCTGCCGACGCCACTGCCCCGGGTCTGACCTCAGAACCGCGCTTCGCCCAGGCCCTGCGCCGCGCGGGTGGGGCGGGTGGCGGCTGGGTCGGATACTACCTGGAGAGGGAAACCGTTCGTCACGCCTTCGGCGCCCTCCGGGTGTCCCCGGAACCCCTCACCCGGGCGCTGCGCTGGGTGGCGGTCTCCGACCTCGCCACGCGCCTCGTCGCAGGGCTCGCCTCCTGGCTCGACTTCGAAACCCTGCCCCCGTTCGATGCCGTGGCACGGCACTTCGACTTCCGCGTGGAGAGCGGTCGGATGGACTCCAAGGGCTTCGAACTCACCACCTTCCGGCCCACCCTGCCGCGGTCCTCCCCGCCTCCCCCGCCTCCCCCTCCTCCCCCGCCGCTGCCGACCGCCAGCGCACCGGCCGGCGGGGAGTCTCCGTGATCCCCGCGAACGCCAGCCCAATTGTCTCTTGCCACTTCCCCGACGCAGGGCTAATGGCAGCAGCAACCCGACCCGATCCTTATCCCGGCATCCAGTGTGAAGCCTTCGTTTCGAGCTCTCCAACGCCTCCTCTTGGTCTGCTCCTGCGCCTTCTCCGCCCACCTCGCGGCCCCGCCCGCCGCCGCGACCTCGACGTCCTCCTTGGCCGCCCACTGGCGCCTCGATGAGGGAGGGGGTTCCGCGGTGATCGATGCCACAGGTTCCGTTCCCGGTGTCCTTTCCGGCCCCGGAGCCACCTTCGTCAACGAGGGCCTTGCCGGCGGGGCCCTGAGCCTGAACGCCGCACTGAACGGCTACGCCTCCTTCGGCAACGCGCTGCCCCTCACCACCACGGCCTACACGATCTCGCTCTGGTTCAAAGTGGCGGATGGCTACAACACCCCCGACTCCTACCTGATCGCCAAAC
>JBBQML010001020.1:0-1703 GCA_038328885.1 Verrucomicrobiota bacterium
GAGGGCCTCGCGGGCCTTGGGGCTCGGGGTGGGCGGGCCCTGGGTCGGGGCTACGCGGGCGGAGAGGGGAGCCGGGTTCGGGGGCGTGGGGGTGGAGAACAACGCCCGGCGCATCACCCGGCCGCGGACGGAGTTGTCGGCGGCGCCCACCTGCACGCGCTCGCCGCGAACGGCGCGGACGGCCGCGGACTCGGCGGCAACCTCGGCGGGTTCGCCCGGGACGGAGTCGGACGACCGCGCCTGGGCGAAGCTGGCGCTGCCGCTGCCGGCGCCCTGCTGCGTGACGTGGGCCAGTTCGTGGGCGACCAGGTGCTGGCCGGCGGGTTGGTCGGGGCGGAACCGGCCGGTCCCGAAAGCGATGTGGGGGCCGACCGTCAGCGCCTCGGCGTGATGCTCCTGCGCCACGCTGGCAGCAGTTCCGTCGGTGTGGACACGCACGCTGTCGAAGGAGCGACCGAAGGAGTGCTCCATGCGCGATTGCAGCGTGGTGGGGTGGGGGGATCCGCCCTGGAGCCGGGAAGTGACCGAGTGGGTGGTGGGTGCGGCGGAGGCGGGGGCGGCGACGGGTTGGGCCTGGGTGCGCGCGGCGGCGGGGGACGCGTGGGCGGACGACCCTGTCCTGGCCGCGGGGGCGACGGTGGTGGGGGCGGCGCGACTCATGGAGCGGGGCCGTGTCGGGCACCAGGATCGCGGGGCGCTGGATGGGGGCGGGTCACCGGGGGAGGGCTGTCTGGGGGACCGTTGTCTCAGTCCAGCGGCGGGATTTCGGCCCCGAGCGCCTGGTCTTTTTTGATGACTTTCAGCCCCGCGGAATCCGTGGCCAGGGTGGCGGCCTGCCTGGCGAGCGCTTGAACGAGTGGGTCCGTCCTGGTCTCGGTGAGTTTCGCCAGCGCGGTGTTGGCATCCTGGAGTTCCTGTTCGCGCGCGAGGCGTTCGAGGTACCAGACCTCGCGGGTACGGCCGGTGACCGCGAGATCCTCGTTCTTCAGCGTCTCGACGGCCTGCGCGGCGATCTTCAGCTCGGCTTTCCTTGCCACCACGTCGGGGTGGTCCGTCTGGGTGTCGAGCACGAGGCTCGTGAGGGCGTTTCTCAGCTCGGCGGTTTGGTCGGCGGCCAACTTGCCTGCGTCGAGGTTGGTCTCGGCGGTTCGGCGGGTCCGATTGTAGGCTTCCCGGAGCTTCAGCAACTCCGCTCGAGCCTGTCCGTAGCGGCCGCGAAGGTCGGCGAGTCGGGTGGTCGCGGCGGCGACCAAGGGCGGGAGCACGGATCGTCCGAGCGTGATGACCTCGGGCGAGGGGTCGTCCATCTTGGCGAAGGCGACGGTCCCGGCATCGTGAGCCCTGGTGAACGCGGGGCTGCGCAGTTCGGCGTCGGAGAACTCGGCGACGCCACTGGCGGCGATCTTCCTCGGACCGGTGGGGAATTGGAGGGTGATCTCCTCGGCGGTCTTGTTGCGGACTTTCAGTTTGGCTGGCATGGGGACCTCGGTGGTGTGACTGGGTTAGGGCTTTGGTTTGGGTACGGGGCTGGGCTTGCTCCGGCGGGATCGCGCGATGGGGCGCGGACGCTCGGCGGTTTCTCCGGGTCGGGTTCCTGGGGTGGGCGGGGTGGGTGGCCGGGAAGCGCCGGGTGGGTTCGCCGCGACCGGGGTGCCGGGGTTAGGGCCTGGTCCCGGTTCCGGCTCAGGCTCGGGTTCCGGCTT
>JBBQML010001021.1:0-1699 GCA_038328885.1 Verrucomicrobiota bacterium
CGCCGCTCCGTCGGCGCCGAGGATTGGGTTGGAGCTAGGGTTCAACAGGTTCCGACGGAGCGGAACCCTCCAGGGCGGCTTCGGTTCATGGGTAGCGGCTACGGTTTGCGAACCGGGCATACGGATCATGAACGGCGGAACGAAGCTGCCCTCACCCCGGCCCTCTCCCGCATGCGGGAGAGGGGGAAATCGCTCAGCGTATTTCGGAGGGTTTGGCCGCAGGTTCTCGGGGCACGAGTTCGCGTTGCTCGCACGGGGTGATCCGAGCATTTTTCTCGCGCCGCACGCCATTCCCTCTCCCTTTGGGTGAGGGGTTCCCGGCAGACCCCTTGCAATGACTTGGGGACGGTTCATGGGTAGCGAAGTTTTCCAAAGTCGGGACACGCATTGCGGCCATGAACCGTGGGGAGAGCCCTCACCCGGTTCCGCATGCGCGGAACCACCCTCTCCCACCTGCGCGGCGCTCCGGCGGGAGAGGGAGCTGGGAATGGTCGGTTCATGGGTAGCAACGTTTTCCAGGAATTGGACACGCATTGGGACCATGAACCGTGCGATGGAGGGCGCCGCTCCGTCGGCGCCGAGGATTGGGTTGGAGCTAGGGTTCAACAGGTTCCGACGGAGCGGAACCCTCCAGGGCGGCTTCGGTTCATGGGTAGCAGCCACGGTCCGCCAACAACCCCGCGGCCACACTTGCGGAATCCTGGCGGCGATAACACTTTCCGCGGGTGATTTTAGAAAAGGTTCAATGGGCCCGATGGGCCGCGATCGGGGTTGTGGCACTGGCAGGGATGGGGCTTGGCTGGCGAGGGGCGCACGCCGGGGCGGCCGAACTGGGCGTGATCCGGGACGGTGAGACGCTGCGGTTGACGCTGACGGGGGAGGACGGCAAGGAGTACTCCATCGAGGCGGTTGAAAATTTCCTGAACACGGGCATCGACTGGAAACCGATCGCGACGGTGGCTCCGACGAACCGGCCGGTGATGTTGTTCGATCCGACGTGCACGACACGGCCGCAGAACTTCTATCGCCTTCGGATGCTTCAAGGGGCGACGCCGGTGGAGGTCTCGAACTTCCGACTTCTGGATGGCGACGGACAGGCGAAGGAGCTGTTTTACCAGAGCGATGCGCGGTCGGTGGTTCTGGTATTTGCGGGGACGACGCTTGGTGCGCTGAGGGACCAGGTGTTGGAATTGCGGTCGTGGAGTGCGCTGCCGGGCGTTCGGGTGTGGGTTGTGGCGGTTGCGGGAGCGGCGCAACGGGAGAGTCTTCGGGCGGAGGCCCAGGAGATGGGATTGTCCGCGCCGATCCTGGAGGATGAAGGGGGGGCGGTGACGCGTTCCCTTGGGGTCAGCGTGGCGCCGGAGGCGATGGTATTGAATCCCGGCCGTTGGTCGGTGGTGTACCGGGGTAGGTTGGCGGATGTGGTGCCGTCGGGGAATGGGGGCGCGCGCCAGACCCTCGCTGGGGATGCGTTGAGGCAGTTTCTGGACGGAGAGCGTGTGGTGGTGCGGCAGACGGCGACGGAGGGTGCGGGTCTGGCTGGGCCTACTCACGGGGAGCGGACGTACGAGAAGGACATCGCTCCGATGTTGCAGCGTTCCTGCGTGCCATGTCACAGCCCGGGCAACATCGCGCCGTGGGCGATGACGAACTACACGGTGGTGCAGGACTATGCGGCGTTGATGAAGGACGAGACGCT
>JBBQML010001022.1:0-1697 GCA_038328885.1 Verrucomicrobiota bacterium
CAGGAGACCCTTCAGGAAACCCTCCAGCAAGCCCTTGCTCCACACGCCGCCGGGGCGCAGCGCGCCCGGACGGTCGCTCCGCAACTGCCTCCCTTCGCCGGCGGCGACAACCTCGCCCCCGACCTCCGCAGCCTCCTCCAGCAGGCGCGCGCCAAGGCGGCCGCTCCCGGCGGCGAACCCGCCCGGGCCTGGCAGGCGCTCCTCGCCGATGAGCCCGCCGCTGCGCTGCACCAACGTCCCAACGGCACGCTCCGCCATCTAAGCACCGGCGCCCGGCAACACGCCCGCCCCCAACTCCAGGCAGCCCGCCAACCCGCCCTGCTTCAGGCCCGCAACCTCCTCGACCGCCTCCAACCTCTCCTGGGCTTGGAACAGCCCCAGGAGGAGTTGATCCTCGCCACCGAGGAAACCCCGGACCCCGCCACCCGCCGCCTCCGCTTCCGCCAGCACTACCGCGGACTCGAGGTCTGGCCGGCCGAGGTCGCTGTCCATGTGGATCGCCTGGCCGGGGTCACCTCCATGGAGGGCGCCTACATCCAAACCCCGTCCGCCCTGGACCTCGTGCCCAAGGTCCCGTCCAAGACCGCGCTCGCCGTGGCCAAGTCCCGGCTCCCCGGTGGTTGGACCGCCGAAACCACGGAGCCCGAGTTGATCATTTTTGCCCGCCTCGATGCCGAGCCCCGCCTCGCCTGGCGCTTCGAACTCCGGATCGGGTTCAGCCAGGCTTGGCGCCTGGTGGTGGGCGCCGACGATGGCCGGGTGCTCCACCGGGCACCGCGCATCATGGATGCCGGAGTCTCCGGCCAGGGGGTGGGCCAGGACGGCGCGATGCGTCCGTTGCGCGTCTGGCAAAAAGACAGCACCTACTACCTCGTCGACACCAGCAAACCGTCCTTCAACGCGGCCTTCGATCCCCTCGCCAACCCGCGCGGCGCCATCACCGTCGGCGACGCCCGCCTCGTGCCCATCGACAGACTCGTCACGTCCGATGTCGCCAACATCACCTCCGCCAACCCCGGCTCGTGGTCGGTCCCGGAGGGCATCAGTGCCGCGTTCGGGCTTTCGGAGACTTACGACTACTACCTCCAGCGGCATGCGCGGAAATCCATCGACGGCCAGGATGGCGGGGTGAACGCCATCGTGCGGGTGGGCAACTACGACAACGCCCACTGGGATGGCAGCAAGAGCCTGATGGTCTTTGGGGACGGCGAACCGTACGCCGCCTCGCTGGACGTCGTCGCGCACGAGGTGTCCCACGGCGTCATCGAACACTCGGCCGGCCTGGTCTACGAAAACCAATCGGGGGCCCTCAACGAGTCGAATGCCGACATCTTCGGCGAACTCGCCGAAGCCCGCACGCGCGGGGGCCCGCCGGATTGGCTGCTGGGCTCCGGTCTCAGCAAGCCGTTCCGCAACCTCAAAGACCCGGGTTCGATCAAGTGGGACGGGACCCAGGGGTACCCATCCAAGATGAGTGAGTTTGTGTCCCTGCCGAACACCGCCAACGGCGACAATGGCGGCGTCCACATCAACAGCAGCATCTACAACCATTGCTTCTACCTGCTGGCCGAGGGGCTCCCGGGCGCTATCGGCATCCCCGCGGCGGAACGGATCTTCTATCGCGCCCTCACCACCCACCTGCTGCCCCAGAGCCAGTTCATCGACGCACGCATTGCGGCCCTCGACAGCGCCGAGTC
>JBBQML010001023.1:0-1690 GCA_038328885.1 Verrucomicrobiota bacterium
GCCCGCTGCGGTTCGGGAGAACCGCGCTCCGGACCGCGGGTTTCCAAACCCGCAGCGCGTAACCTCGCGACCAGCGCCAGTAGTCCTCTCACGCCCCACCCGCGTCCTGGCCGCTGCGGTTCGGGAGAACCGCGCTCCGGACCGCGGGTTTCCAAACCCGCAGCGCGTAACCTCGCGACCAGCGCCAGGGGTCCTCCCACGCCCTACCCGCGTCCTGGCCGCTGCGGTTCGGGAGAACCGCGCTCCGGACCAAGCGCTTTCACTCAGACCCTCCTGACCCCTGCCCCCTCATGACCCCTCCCCTCCCCACCGCCCGCGACAAAGTCCTCTACACCCCCGGTCCCCTCACCACGAGTCTCGCCGTCAAACAGGCCATGCTGCACGACGCCGGCTCCTGGCACTGGGAGTTCAACCACTTGGTGAAGTCCATCCGGGACCGCCTCCTCGCCCTCGCCAACCTGGACGCCTCCGCAGGCTGGGAAGCCGTCCTGATGCAGGGCAGCGGCACCTTCGGGGTGGAGGCGGTTCTGACCAGTGTCGTCCCACCCCAGGGCAAGGTGCTCGTCCTCGCCAACGGCGCCTATGGCGAACGCGCCGTCCGGATGCTCCAGCACCACCGCACCGCCCACGCGGTGCTCCGTACCCCTGAGGACACCACCCCCGACCTCGTCGCCCTCGACGCGGCCCTCGCCGACGACCCCACGATCACCCACGTGGTCGCCATCCACTGCGAAACGACCACCGGCATCCTCAACCCCATCGAGGTGATCGGTCCCGTGGTCCAGCGCCACGGACGAGTCTTCATCGTCGACGCCATGAGCAGCTTCGGCGCCATCCCGATCGACTTCACGGCCACGGGGATCGACTACCTGATCTCCTCCGCGAACAAGTGCATCGAGGGCGTTCCCGGCTTCTCCTTCGTGCTCTGCCGCCGGGCCGACCTGGAAGCGACCGCAGGCTGGGCGCGCGTGCTCAGCCTCGACCTGCTCGACCAGTTGAAGGGCTTCGACAAGAACACGCAGTTTCGCTACACCCCGCCGACGCATTCCCTGCTCGCGTTCGACCAGGCCCTGCGCGAACTGGAACTGGAGGGCGGCCCGGCCGGACGCGGAGCCCGGTACCGACAGAACCACGGCATCCTCCTCGCCGGCATGACCCAACTGGGCTTCCGCTCCCACCTGCCTCCCGCCGTCCAGAGCTTCATCATCACCTCGTTCCTGTTCCCGCCGGACCCCCGGTTCACCTTCGACGCCTTCTACCGCTTCCTCAGCGACCAGGGCCATATCATCTACCCGGGCAAGATCAGCCAGGCCGACACGTTCCGCATCGGGTCCATCGGCCGCATCTTCGAGAGCGACGTCCGCTCCCTCGTCGCCGCGGTCGGGCGCGCCGTGACGGAACTCGGACTCACGCAGTTGGCCCCCGTCCCCTGACCCGGACGGCCCACCCCCCGCTCCAAACTCCCTTCCCCAGACTCCCCACTTCCCCCGTGAGCGCCTTCACCGTCAACGGTCGCACCTACCAACCCACCCCGCGCCCCGTCGCCGTCATTTGCCTCGACGGTTCGGCCGACGAGTATCTCGATACCACCATCGCGCGGGGGCGGATGCCGCACCTGGCAGGGTTCGGGGTGACCGGCCATCGCGGCTTTGCCCGGGGCGCCATGCCCAGCTTCACCAACGTCAACAAC
>JBBQML010001024.1:0-1690 GCA_038328885.1 Verrucomicrobiota bacterium
GGAGGCGCCGCCGCGACCCGGGGCGCCACCGCCAGGCGGGAGCCCATAGCGGCTGCGCAGGCTGTCGGAAGCCGAATCGACGCCCTGCGGTTGCTGCGGAATCGCCCGAGCGGCGAGTCCACGAGCGGTCATGCCACCACCCCCGCCCGCACCCCCGTCACCAACCCCGGCATCGTCGCCGACTGCCGCCGGGGGCGGCGGGGCCGTCGCGGAGGCACGGCCGACAGTCAGCAGCAGCTTCTGCTCGTCCTTGGCCTTCACCTTCACGAACGCCCGGTTGTCCGTTGTGAAACCAATCGTCAGGTCCTCCAGATAAACATTCAGTGCCTTGCGAAGGAGGTTGAACTCAACCGCAGGGAGCTTGTCGGTGCCGACCTGCTTCATGGCGGCGATGCTCCGCCGGACGTTCAACCGCCATCGCCCCAGGATGTGCTCATCCTTGAACTTCTCCGAAACGCCGGTGCGCAGGTACGCGTCGAGGTCGGCAAAATCCAGGGCGAGCAACTCGTTGACGAGATCGGGGTTCTCCGTGACCGCCAGGATACGGGGATGCTCCAGGACCTGTTGCAGGCCCGCCCGCGACTGGATCATTCCGTTGACCTCGGGGTCCTTGGCCAGTTCGGCGATCTCGGGCTTCTCGGCAAGCCCCAGGAAGGGCGGATAACTGGCCAGCCGGCTGTGCACGGACGGGTTGTTATAGACCAAACCGAGAATATCCGACGCGACATAGTGAGCCGGGGTGGCCGGGTTGAACCGCTCCACCAACCGGCTCAGTCCGGTCCGCTCCATGTCGTGGGTGACTGCGTTCGCGGTGCGCAGCGGAAGGGAGGCTTCTTCGTCGTCGGCGAGTTGCGTGGTCAGGTACCCCGGGACGTAGGCGACCATGGCGATCAGGACCAGCCAGACCGCGCCCACCCCGGCACCCACCGCGATCCCCACCCGCCGGTTGAGCCGCTCCCATCGGGCGTAGCTGTATTCGTCGGTGTTGTTGCGGTAGCGCACCAGGAACAGATGGTGGACCGTGAACGCGACAATCAGGAAAACCAGGGAGACGACGAAGAATCCGAACAGCGGCGGCAGGTAGAACATCCAGATCGGGTTCTTGAAGCCGATCAGTGGGACCAGGGAGCCCATCCAACCGCCGACCAATCCCGCCAGCATCGCGGACGCCACGACTCCCACCAGGCCGATCGAAGCGCGGATCGCGCCCAGGAAATATCCGCAGAGGGCGGCAAGTCCGACCAGCAGGCCGCCGAGAACCCAGATAGTCATGCCTCGGAACGTAGCCGTCCGTGCAGTCAAGGCACGCAGAAAATGTCCGCTGCCGAAAACCACCCTGGGATTGGGCGGGTTGGTGCGTCACGAACCAGAGGTTCCAGGCCGCCTCGCCCCCATCCCACCGACGCGTCGAGGCACCGCTCGCCGCTCGCCGTCGCGCTGGAATATTGTGTTTCCAAACGGGTTGCGGACCGGTAGCCTTCGCGCACGCCCTCATGGGAAGGTACTTAGGCACTTGAATCGTATGGCAGTGATTATATCCAAGCCCAACAGGGGTCCGAGCCGCGCTGGCATCCTCGCGGCCGGCAATTGGATCGTCGACGAAGTCAAGACGATCGACGTCTTTCCCGGGGTGGAGAAGCTCTGCAAGATCCAGAGCCAGACTCAGGGCACCGGCGGCGCGCCGTACAAC
>JBBQML010001025.1:0-1674 GCA_038328885.1 Verrucomicrobiota bacterium
GGTCGCCCGCGGTGTCTGAACCCCTGGCTCATCCCTTTGGGTGTATTGGAAACCTCCCGGTATGAACCGGTTGATCCGGTCGAGGAGTTCGAAGGTCTGGACCTGCGAGCCCGGGCGCCAGAACTGGGCCACCCACTCACCCACCGCGCCGCTCTCCTCCGGATAACAGGGCGTCTGATAGGGTATCAGGTCGCGGAACTCGGCGAGGTCGTACGCGAACGGAAAGGCCACCGCGGACGGCGCGATCAGGAAATCCAGGGGATGTTCATCGAAGTGCTGGATGTGGACTTCGCTGGCGATGCGCAGGGTGTCGGAGGCGTCAGGGAACTGCACGATGGCGACCGAGTTGTCGTTGATGTCGCGGTGCCAGCGGAGGGAGTGCGCGGGACTGATCTCCAGCAGCGACGACTCGATTCGGATGTCGTAGCCCTCCCGGGGGCGGATGAGCAGTCGGTGGGGTTCGAGGCGCACCGGGACCCCGAATTGGTAGGTGGTCAGGTGCTCGATCTTCAGCCGTCGCATGCCCTGAACCGTTGGTGGGCGAGGCAAGCTTGGCAAGGACCGTCCTTGGGGCGACGGCCCTCGCCCTCCGCGATCAGGACAGGGACCAGGGGGGGCGGAGGGAGCCACGGCGGGAGGCGGTGTTGGCGAGATTATGTGCTTGTGATCGGGGGGGGGGCGCCGAGGCTGTCAGCCGTGCTAAAGTCTTGGGGTTTCAGATCGGCTCGGGTGGCGGAAGCTTTCAACTGGGCATCTGCGGAGGCCTCGGCGGTGGGTGGCAATCCAGAGGCGCAGTTCCAGCTCGCCCGGCAGTGCCAGACCGCGAAGGACCGCCCGGTCGACCAGGGCCGGGCCGCGGGTTGGTACCGCAAGGCCGCCGAGTCAGAACACGCGCCAGCCCAACTGGCCCTCGGCCTGATGTACCGCCAGGGGGAGGGCGTGTCCCGGGACGACGAGGAGTCCCTGCGCTGGATTCGTCGCGCCGCCCGAGCCGGCGAGGCGGAGGCGCAGTTCCATCTCGGGGTGACCTACCACCGCGCCAGCCTTTGGAACCGCCGGATGGATGCCCTGGACCCGAAAGTGGAGGCGTACAAGTGGCTGCAATTGTCGGCGCGGCAGGGTTTCCAGGGCGCTCAGGGCGCCTGTGAGTTGGTGTGCCTTAGCATGAACCGCGAGGAGGTCGCCGCCGGCCATCAGGCCGCTGCGGCGTTCACCCCCGGGGTCGCCGGACCGCCGGCGCATTCCCTCCTGGGCACCGGGATCGAGACCGGTCTGCCTCCCGCCGCTGAAGCGCGGCCGGACGGCCCGCTCCTGGTGGCAGTGCCCTGAACGCTACGCGGGCGCTCCCGGGGTTTTCCTCCGGGCGGTGGGCCGGATCGAGACCACGTGCAGCGGGTCGATGACATCGAGCAGTCCCTTGGCGTCCTCGATCACGATGTTGTGGCGACCGATCAGGACGAATTCGGGATGCGGCACCTGAAACTCCTTGCCGTCCGAGGTGCGAATCAGAAACCGTCCCTGCCCCACCAACCGCTCCCGAATCAACTCCCGGTTCATGGCGTGCTTATGGCCAGCGGGCCGCACGCCGTCAAGCGCCCCCCCCGCACTCGCGGCAGTCACCTTTCCCATCCTTGGCCGAGCGCCGTAGTTTCGCGCTCCAAACCGATATGAATG
>JBBQML010001026.1:0-1648 GCA_038328885.1 Verrucomicrobiota bacterium
ACGATGGGTGGGTGCTGACCCGCGGGGTGCGGGGCACCGCGCGATCCCGCTGGGGGCTCAGCCTGTTCCTTTTCCTCGTCACGGTGGTCTGCACGCTGGGTGCCGGCGCCTCGCTGGCCGGGGTCTGGTATCCCTATTCGCCCCCCGGTCTTCTCGGCGCCCTCACCGGGGTCGGCCAGTTTTTCATGAACGTGGTCCATGGTGACTGGCGCGTCCTCCTCGAAGGCTGGAGCTTCGCGGTGCCCCTGCTGGGGATCCTGCTGGTGCACGAGTCGGGGCATTACTTCGCGGCGCGACGATACGAGATCGACACCACTCCGCCCTTCTTCCTCCCCATTCCCCCGACCCTTCCAACGCCGGTCGGCACCCTCGGCGCATTCATCCGGTTGCGGAGCCCGCTGCTGGACCGTCGCCAGCTCCTCGATGTCGGGGCGGCGGGCCCCATCGCGGGCTTCGTGGTGGCGGTGGCCGTGCTCTTCTGGGGCTACACCACCAGCGAGCCCCTCCCTACCGCACCGGCGGAGGGGGTCCGGACCTGGGTGTCCATCGCCGGCCAGACCATCGGGCTGGGCGACTCGCTCCTCACCCACTGGTTCCGGGAGCGCTCGTTCCACGGGGCGGCCAGCGTCCACCTGAGCCTGCCCGCCTTTGCGGGCTGGGTGGGCATGTTCATCACCGGACTCAACCTGCTGCCGCTCTCGCAGCTCGACGGCGGTCACGTCACCTACGGCCTCCTGGGCCGGCACCAGCGCCTGGTCGCGCTCGCCACCGTGGCCGGGCTCGTGGTGCTGGCCCAGTACTCTGCTTCCTGGTGGATCTGGGTGGCGATGACCTTCCTGATCGGCGGGGGCCGCTGGACCCATCCGTCCGTGCTGATCCCGGAGCGCCGGGTACCCTCGAGCCGGCGCTGGGTGGGGTTGTGCTGTGTGGTCATCTTTGCCTTGACCTTCGTGCCCGTACCCTTCTGACCCGGACCCCACAGCCCCATGACCGATCCCCTCTTTTCCCGACTGAAGCACGACCTCGCGAACCCACTGGCGGCCGTCCTGGCCGAGGCCCAGCTCCTGCTGCTGCGGACCGAGGAGCTTCCCGAAGATATGGTGGAATCGTTGAAGACCATTGAAGCGGGGGCAATGCGGATGCGGGATATCCTGCGACTGGATTGACGGTGGCGTCCGCTATCCGTCGAGCCGGAATGCCCCCGCCTGGACGGCGAGTTTTTCCGCGGTAGACGCGAGCGAGGAGGCGGTCCCGGCAATTTCCTGGGTCGAGGCGCTCTGCTCCTGGGCTGACGCCGCGACCTCCTGCATGGCCGCCGCGAAGACCTCGGTGCCCCGGGCCAATGCATCGAGGCGCTTGGTAGTTTCTTCGACGACGGCACTCGAGGTGAGGGCGGCCTGCTCGATCGCCGCGGTCCAGGCTTCGGTGTCCGCCACCGCCGACTCGACCTGCCCGAACGACTCGACTCCATGATCCGTGGACCGGCGCACGTTCTCCACCGCAAGGGCCGAGCGCGCGCTCGCTTCCCGCGATTCGTCGACCCGGGCCAACAGCGCCGTGACGACCCGCTCGGTCCGCTCGGCGGCCTCCGAGGATGTCGTGGCCAGCCGCTCCACTTCCTTGGCCACCACGGCAAACCCCGCGCCCT
>JBBQML010001027.1:0-1638 GCA_038328885.1 Verrucomicrobiota bacterium
GGACTGGGCACCGTGGTGGTGGAGTCGGCGTTTCGCGGGGGAGCGGGATCGGCGTTCCTGACGACTTTGCCGTCGACGTGAAGCAGTCCGGGCGAAGCAGGACGTTGGAAGGTAAAGGGTTTTCGCCGGCCGGAGCAAGAAGGGAGGGAACCGCAATCCAAGACCGAGCGAAACAGGCCCTTCCTCGTTGTCGGATTTGGGGCCCCGGCGGCTTTATACGGGTGACGACTCATGAAAACCGCCGACCAACTGCTGCGCGATTACGCCGAACTCGGTTCCGAGGCCGCTTTTGGTGAACTCGTCGGCCGCTACCTCGATATCGTGTATTCGATCGCCGCTCGCCGGATCAACGGTGATGTCCATCTCGCTCGGGACATCGCCCAGACTGTGTTCGTCGATCTCGCCCGCCAGGCGGTCACGCGTCGCGCCCCGGAGGCCACCGATGATGGGCACCTCGCCGCCTGGCTTCATCGCCACACCTGCTTCGTCGCTTCCAACGTCCGGCGGGCTGAACAGCGCCGGTTGACCCGCGAACGCCTTGCCAACGCCATGAATACCCACGATTCCGAGACCGACTCCTCCTGGCAGCAACTCGCCCCGATCCTGGACGAGGCCATTCAGGAACTCAGCCCCGCCGACCGCGACGCCCTCCTCCTTCGCTTCTACGAGCGGCTCGACCTTCGGTCCGTCGGCGCTGCTCTTGGCATCAGCGACGACACCGCTTAGAAGCGGGTCAGCCGTGCGATCGAACGGCTTCGTTCTCTCCTCATCGGCCGCAGTGTCACGCTCTCAGTTCCCGTCCTCGCCGCCTTGCTCGACGAACGCGCCACTGTGGCCGCTCCGGCCGGCTGGGGAACCGACTTGGCATCCGCCGCCAGCCGTCTCGCGCGCAGTCAGCGCGCCTCGGTGAGCCCCTCGACGGCGGGTTTTCTCGCCTGGCTCGGCTCGGTTCCCTTCAAGTGGCTGATCGGGGCTGGCACGGCCGCCGTCGTGACGGTCGCCACGATGCTCTGGTTTCCGTTCGCTTCGTCCGACCCGGATTCCTCCACCCCAGCCGACTTCAGCATCCTTGATCGCGAGGGCACCGCGCCTGCTTCCGGCACGCCTTCCCCGGTCCCTGCAGCCGCAGAATCTTCGACCGTTGCATCCTCTCTTGTGAACGCTGCGGCGTCGACGGACGCCAACCGCTTGCATCTCGTCATCCTCGCCGCCGACACGAGCCTGCCCATTCCCAACGTTCCCGCTCGAATACCGCGGTTGGCGTGAGGTCCGGTTCGGCGGGCGCTCCCTGACTGGCGATCAGAACGGCGAGTGCCTGGTGGACGTCGATCCCGGGACCACTTGGCTCCAACTCACCACGCGTGTGGAAGGGTACGCCGACACGCGCCTCGAATGGCGGCCGGACCGGGGCATTCCCATCCCGGCGAACTGGACTCTCCGCTTGGAAAGGGCCGCGCCCATCGGCGGCACCGTGATCGAGGCCGACGGCATGCCCGTTGCCGGGGCGAAGGTTGGATTCAATCACGAACCCGACCTCACGCTTCGATCGGGCCCGGAGAACCACGAATTTTCCTGGATCGAAGTGGAAACCGACGCCACCGGACGCTGGGGCATGCGACGTATCGCAGGTTCCATGCT
>JBBQML010001028.1:0-1636 GCA_038328885.1 Verrucomicrobiota bacterium
CACCCAGACCGGGCTCGCTGGCAGAGGGTACCCCGGTGCCGTCCAAGTCGCTGAAAACAACGCCCGTGAGTTGCCCGGCAACGTTGTTCCCGAAGTTCACGGCCGCAGCGTCGTCCTGTCCGAGTTGGACGGGCTTCAGGACGAAGTCCAGCGGGGGGGAGGTTCCATGGAGCGAAGGCGTCGGGGGTAATCCGGGCCTGGTGAGGACGGTGTACGCCGCAGGGACCGTCTGACGGACGATGTACGCGCCGGCCGGGACGTCGAGGAAAGCGTAGCGACCATCACCGCTGCTGGCCGTTTCCAGGACGAGCGATTCGTCCGCAGCGCGGAACAGTCGGAGTTGCACTCCGCCGATGCCGGGCTCGCCGAAGTCGGGCTGCCCGTTGCCGTTGGTGTCCTCGAACACCACGCCGGCGATGGTCTGAACGGGTTGGTCGCCGAAGCTCGCCGAGGCAGCCCCGCCACTGGCGAGGCTGACCGCCCGGAGGTTCGGCGTGGTGCTGGCGAATCCGAGTGGGTCCGTCTCCTCCACGGTGTAGCTGCCGGGAGTGAGCACCGGGAATTGGTACGAGCCGTCGCCGGAGGTGGTCGCGGACCGGGTGCCGTCCCGCCCGATCAGACGCAACGTCACGCCGCCCAGACCCACCTCACCCGGCTCGCGCAGGCCGTTGCCGTTGGCGTCGGAGAAGACTGCGCCGCCGATGGAGCCGACCGGTTGGTCTCCGAAGCTCGCGGTGGCCGCCCCGCCGCTGGCCAGGCTCAGCGTACGGAGGTTGGGCGTCGTGCTGGCATAGCCAGCCGGGTCGGCTTCCTCGAGCAGGTAGGCCCCGGAGGTGAGTTCGGTAAAGAGGAACGCACCCGCCGGCCCGGTTTCGCGGGCGATGCTGATTCCGTTGCCCGTGAGGCGCACCGTGACGCCAGGGAGTCCTGCCTCCCCGCTTCCCTGGACGCCGCTGCCGTCCAGGTCCGCGAAGACCACCCCCGCGACCACGCCCACCGGTTGATCGCCGAAGGAGATCTCGGTGACGTTGGGGAGACTGACGGAGATCAACCGAAGGTCCGGGGTGGTGCTGGTGAACCCGGCCGGGTTGGTTTCGCGCAGGTAGTAACTCCCGGTCGCGACACCCTTGAAGTCGTAGCTCCCCGAGCCGTCGGTGGTGGTGGCCGTGAGCTCGGTGACCCCATCCAGCGTGAGTAGCGCGACACGCACGCCAGCGAGGCCGTCCTCGCCCCCGTTGTGCGCGCCGTCGCTGTTGAGGTCGACGAACACGCTCCCTGCGATGTTGACCACCGCGCTGATGCGCAGGGTGTCGCTCGCCTGGCCGGCGTAGTTCGGATCGTCGACGGTGGCGACGACGGCGTACTCACCCTCCCGGGTGGGGGCCTCCGGGTTGCCGTCGTAGGTTACGCGCACCAGCAGGCCGGCGGGGGTGACCACCACCGTGGCGTGCTTGGGACTGCCATCGAAGCTTTGGGCAAGGTCCGTGAGCGTCACCGTGGCCGGCGCCTTGCTGACCACGACTCGAAGCACGGGGCTTTCGACGGATCCTGCCGGGTTGCTGACGCGGACCCAGAACGGGGTCGCGACGTTCAACGCCGCGGTCACGAGGGTGGCGGAACTCGCGCCGACCGGCGT
>JBBQML010001029.1:0-1633 GCA_038328885.1 Verrucomicrobiota bacterium
GCCCGTACCCGCTACCTCAACTACCAGAGCATGATCAAACAGTGGCTCAGCGAGCGCATGGAGCAGGAGCTCCGAGGCCGCGGGGCCTGAGGCATCCGGACGATCCGACTCCACCTGAATTTACGGCGCCATGACCGACCGACCGACATCCACCAAGCCCCGCTCGGGGTTCACGCTGATCGAGCTCCTCACCGTGATTGCGATCATCGCGGTCCTGGCCGGACTCGGCGTGGGCATGACCGGCGCCGCGAAGAACGCGCGCATCAACACCCGGGCCACCGCAGACCTGCGCAAACTCCAGACTTCCATCGAGGCCTACAAGGCTGACCGGAACGCTTATCCTCCAGACCATCTCCTCCCGAACGGCTCGGCCCAGAAGGTGGATCCCGTGGTCAACCCGCTGGCGTATGAGCTGCGCGGCATGGAGGTGGTGAACGGCCTGTTTCGTCCGCGGGGCGGGTCCGAGACCATCCGACCGGAGGACGTCCGCCAGGTGTTCGGCCGCCGCGGCTTCCTGAATTCCTCGGCTGACCCGGCCGAACCCGCCCGCACCTATTTCGATCCCAAGGCGTCCGAGGCCAAGCGCGTGACCGTCGACGGCATCAGCGTCGAGTTGCTCGTGACGGCGTTTGACTGGCCGCCGGGGACGGCTGAGCCGGCGCCGCTGACCGGGAACCGCTTCAATCCCTGGCGTTACGTTTCCACATCACCCACCAACAATTCGGGCAGCTTCGATCTCTGGGCCGAGGTCTACGTCGGCAAGGAGAAGCGGCTGTTCAAGAACTGGTAGAGGTCCCATGCGCCCCCAGATTCACTCAATTTCGACGCCCCGCGACATTCCCGTCCGCTGGATCGAGCGGGCGTGGACCTTGGAGTTGTCCGCGCCCTCCCGAGGGAGTTCCGCGGCCCTGCAGGCGGCGGGTTCCCCGCTGGCTCCGGTTCCGCCAGTTCCGCCAGTTCCGCCGCCGTGCGCGACCCCGGGGACGAGATGTGGTTCGGCGACGATAAAGAAACCCAGCCACGCCCGGAGAATCACAGTGACAACCCATTCCGCGTTTTCGCAGCCTTCGCGAACCCACCGCCATCGCCGGTAAAGCCATGAAGACGAGCCCACTTTTTCCGGCCCGCAACCGCGGGTTTACCCTCATTGAACTGCTGGTGGTCATTGCCATCATCGGCATCCTGGCCAGCATGATCCTGCCGGCGCTGGGCTCGGCCAAGCGCAAGGCCCAGATCGCCAAGGCCAAGACCGAGATGGAATCGATCAAAGGCGCCGTCCAGCAGTACCAGGGGACCTATGGCCGGTTCCCGGCCGCGCCGCTCCTGAGGAAGAATGGCGTGAACGACGCCTCGCCCGATTTCACCTTCGGCACGCTCCATCAGGGCCCGCCCGCGACGCAGGAGCCACGCTTGTTGAATCGCAAAGGCGAAAATCTCCCGGCGATCGGCAATCTCGGCGTCAACTTCCAAGCCTCCAACGCAGAGTTGATGGCGATCCTCATGGACGTCGACAAGCGGCCGGACACCGGGGCGGCGACGGTGAACGAGAACCACCTGCAGAACACGCAGAAGAACGCGTTCCTGACGGATAAGATGAACTCGCTCAACGTGGGCCCGGGCATCGGCACCGATC
>JBBQML010001030.1:0-1631 GCA_038328885.1 Verrucomicrobiota bacterium
CTTTTCTCCACCCTCGCCGCCCACTGTGCGGCGGGCCACACCAACACCCGCCCACACTGGGCCCGGCTGCAACAGCGACAACAGTAGGCGTAGGAGTGAGGGGGAGTAGGCGCGGAGTTCCCCCTCCCGCCCGGAAGAGTGTGACAAATTCCCGATGCCGACCTTGCCAACGACCGGCCGCGTGTGTTCTGCTGATTCCTGGAGCGGGTGACGCCGATACGATTCTCGACCCACCCACAAACCCCTAGCCAGTCCCCCGCTCCGGAGGTGCCGCATGGCGAGTCTGAACAAGGTGATGATGATCGGCCGGTTGACCAAACCGCCCGAAGAACCGCGCGTGCTGCCCAACAGCGGCAGCACGGTGGTGAAGTTCCGGTTGGCCGTCGGCCGCAGCAAGAAGAACCCGCAAACCGGACAGTGGGAGAACGACCCGAATCCCCTGTACATTGACTGCGAGGTGTTCAGCCGGCCGGACGCCAAGCGGAACTTGGCGGACCTCGTGACCCGGTATGTCAAGCAGGGCGACCAACTGTACCTGGAAGGCCGCCTGCAACTGGACGAGTGGGAAGACAAGAACGGTGGCGGCAAGCGGAACAAGCACAAGATCGTCGTGGATTCCATCGAGTTGCTCGGCGGTAAGTCCGACGGCGGCGGTGGGATGGACGGCGATGACAGTGGCGGTGCCCCGGCCCGCGGTCGCCCGCAACAACAGCGCGGCGGCGGCTCCTCCCCGCCCGACGAGGACCAGGGCGGTAGCGGCCCCGACCCCGACATCCCGTTCTAACGAATCACGGGAGGGCGAGCCCCCCCGGGGAGGGGGGGGGTTCAAATTTTACGGCCCCATCACACGGGCGGCACGCCAACACATCAACAAACACAACCCCCCGCGGGCAACACCCCGCCTTCGCTTCAAACCCTGAGTGACCCCGATGGCCAAGTCCGCCACCAACTCGAAATCGTCCAAGCCGAAGGCGGACGCCGAGCGGAAGCTGCCCGCGCCGAAGGTCCGCAAGCGGCAGCAGGTGAAGAAGGACTCGCACGGCAACACCATCATCGTGCTGGTCGAGGACATCGCCCACGTCGGCAAAGTCGGCGACCAGGTGGCGGTGCGGCCCGGGTACGCCCGCAACTACCTGATCCCGCACGGCATGGCCGTCATCCCCACCCCGCACGACCTGAAACTGCTGGAGAAGCACCAGGTCAAGGTGACGAAGGCCAAGGACGCCCGGATCGCCGACCTGCGGGTGCTGGCCGAGCAACTGTCCCGCCTCACGTCGCTCACCATCGAGGCGCAGGCGAACGAGGACCACCACCTGTACGGCAGCATCGGGCCGGTGGAAATCTCGAAGACGCTGAAAGGGAAGAACCTGCCGGTCGAGCCGGACATGGTGAAGATGGAACACCACATCAAGGAAGCGAACACCGTCACCGAGATCCCTCTGCACCTGGGCTACGGCATCGAGGGGAAGATCAACGTCCTCGTCGTCGGCATCCAGGCCGCCGCCACCCCGACGAAGAAGTGACGAGAAGAGCGAACCTAACGGCCATCCGAGCCGGAAGCGTGAGCGAGGGGTCATCCGTGCCGGACGCGTGAGCGACGTTTCTTATTTAAGACCGTCGCACACGCGTCC
>JBBQML010001031.1:0-1628 GCA_038328885.1 Verrucomicrobiota bacterium
CGTGGCGCCGCGATCAGGGCGGCATTGTTGGCCAAACCCCATTCCGGACGGACCTGGGAGGCGTCCGCCCCACGCTCGCGCACCGTCCGTTCAAGCTGGGCGGAGGATTGCGGAGAAAGCCCCAGCGATGGCGCCCGCTCCGTCCGCACGCCGGCGCCGGCGACCGCCAGCGCCGACTGCAGGGCGGCGAGATCCCCGGCATGGCTGGCGGGGATCACCTCAAGGTCGAAGAGGCAGACATCATCCGTCGTCGTGATATGCAGCCCGGCGAGGAAAACCGTGTCGTCCGGCAGGAGGATACCACGTTTCGAGAGATGCTCCCGCACCGCGGGATCGTTCAGCGCGGCGGCGGCAAGGCGGGCGTTGACGTCGCCCGCGTGCCCGCCACAGGCACCGCAGTCGAGCGCCGAGGCATAGGGGTTGTTGGCGCTGACACTCCCGTGACCGCAGATCAGCACCAGCCGGGCGAAGTTTTTCGTCAGGCTCATATTGCGCAGGGCCCCCTCGGCCATCGCCGTCCGGGTTTCCAGCGAGGCGGCGTCGCCGGAGGCGAACCGCGGCTTCCCGGCCGCACAGGTTGGCCGGGAGGCACGGGGCCTTCCCGCGAGCGCGGCGCCGAATGCGAGGCCGGCCGACTCGACGAAGGAGAAGCAGGACACCGCGGAATTCTGGAACGCCTTCCACGCCCCCGCCTCCGCGCGCCGGGTCCTTTCCGCCAACTCCTCGGCTGAGGAACCCTCACCGGTTTCCACCGGGGGAACCAGCAGGACCGGGCAGCGTGCGGCGTCAGCATCGTCTCCCAGGCGCCGATGGGCGACCGGAAACCCGAAAAATCCGGCGAAACCAATTGTCTGCACCGTCGGCAGCGCCGACTCCAGGTGGCGGCGGAGCACTTCCGAGCGCACGTCGATGCAAAAGACCGCCTGAGCGGAAGGTCGCACCGCTGCCCTCGCCGGCGACTGCCGCGCAATCATCCGCGCGAGGCGGCGCTGATAGCCGCGTTCGTAGGCCAGTTGCCAGCGCACCAGCGCGGAAAGCAAGGCGGGATCATGAGCCGGTGCCAGTTGATGCCGCCAGTCGGCCCGAAAGACGCCGTCCCTCGCAAACGCCTGGAAGAGCGCGGCGTCATAGGCCAGCCGCACGGCCAGGAGCTCCTGCAAGGCCGTGTTCGACCGACCCCGCAGAGCGTCCTCCCTCACCCGATACTGGACGTAGCCCGCCCAACCGGCGATCGTCGCCAGCTGGCGCTGAAGGAACTCGGACAGGTCGACGGAACGTGGCGCGAGCCGCCGCAGGCAGAAGTCGATGCAGGCCTCGGCGTCCACGGGCAGCGTACGGACAAACGCCCGGAAGCCGGGCAGCCCAAAGGCCTCGGGATTCCGATCAAACGCGGCTGACTCGCGCCACGACGCATACAGACCAAGCGGTCTCCACGGCGAACGCCATGTCCCTTGGTTGCCGTCGAACACGACCGCGCACCATTTTGAAATTTCCTCGGTGACGAACACCCCCCAGTGCGCCCGTGGACTCTGCTGGTCGAGCAGGTCGGCGACCGTCGCCAAAGGGCCCTCGGTCCCCGGGGTCTCGGCACGACCGACCGCCTCCAGCAGTCCCTCCGCGGTCCAGAC
>JBBQML010001032.1:0-1618 GCA_038328885.1 Verrucomicrobiota bacterium
ACGCCACAAAAAACTGACAATGGGGGCGGGTCGTCGTGCGGTTGCGAGTCGCCCGCCTTGAAAGCTGGCCGCTTTCCAGTAGTTTGCGCCCCGATGGATCTGCCGAAGAGCGTGGGCGTGATGATTCTGCCGGGAGTGCACCTGTTTCCGCAGGCGTTGCTGCCGCTCTTCGTTTTCGAGCCGCGCTACCGTCGGATGCTCCGGGACGCCCTGGCCTCCCACCGGCTGTTTTGCGTGGCGATGCAACAGCCGGACACCGATCTCGCCGCCCCCGCACCCGTCGCCGGCATCGGGCTGATCCGGGCCTCGGTGGAGAACCCGGATGGCACCTCGAATCTCATCCTCCAAGGATTGGGGCGGGTGTCGCTGGGCCGGGTCATGCGGCGCCGACCCTACCTCGTCCACGCCATCCAGCCGCTGGTGACGGTGAGCCTGAACTCGGCCCGGGTCGACGCCCTCACCCTGCGGCTGCGCGAACTGGTGGGGCGCCGTTTTGAGCAGGGCCTGCCCACCCCCTTGAAATTCCTTGGGGAAGCGGCGTCGCCGCTGGCGGGGGCCGACGGTCCGGCAGCCCACATCCTGCGTTCGCTGGGGGACATCACGGACGCGAGTGTGCTGGCCGACCTCGTTTCCTGTACGCTCCTCTCGGATCCGCGTCAGCGGCAGGTGCTGCTGGAGACGGTGGATGTCGAGACGCGCCTGCGTTTCCTGATCACGTTCCTCACACGGGAGATCGAGTGTCCTCCGGGGTCCCCGTCTGGAGCCTGAGCGGGTGGGCGCGACCCTGACTGAGTGAGGGTGTCACAGGCTGCCGATGGCTCGGTAGACGAGCCACCCGAGCTGTTCGTGCCACCACACTGCGAGGTCCGCGAGGGACCCTTCATCCGGGAAGAGCCGCCACCCCGGTGCGCGTCCGACCTGAAGTCCGAACCGGAAGTCGCACGCCACCGGGTGAACCGCCACGCCCTGCTTCTCGAAGGTCGACCGGGCCCGGCGCATATGGAAGGCGGAGGTGACCAGCAGGATCTTCTTCCAGCCGTGCCGGGCTTGGAGTGCCGCGGCTGCGAGGGCCTCTTCCCGGGTGGTGTGAACCGGCCCCAGCGTCAGTACTTCGACCCCCTTCAAGCCCCAGTCTCCGGCCCATCGTCGCAGGTGATCCGATTGCGACGGTCCGCCGGGGCGAGCGGCGGCTTCGGCCGGGCTGTCGCCGCCGAGCACGAGCACCGGGGCACGGCCGAGTCGGCACAACTCGACCCCTGCCACCAGGCGGTCCACGGCGTCGGTGAAGTCCACCTGGCGAGGTTCCACGCCGGAAGGGCGCCAGCCTCCGCCCAGGACGATTACGGCGTCGGCGGTGGGGGCATCGGTCACGGTGTGGTTGTGCCAGGGTTTTTCCAGCCCTGCGTAGAGGGGTTCCATGATGCGGGGCTGCGCCGCCAGCCACATCAGAACGGCAGCTAGGCTGCAGACGGCGGTGCCGAGCGAACGGCGGCGGTGCAGGTTGATGGCGGCGGCGACGATGAGGACCAGCCAAGCGAACCCCACGGGGTGGGCCAGGGGACTGAGGGTCCGGAGGAGCCCGGTGATCATGGTCGGGGATGACGGAGGCCTGAGGGGG
>JBBQML010001033.1:0-1615 GCA_038328885.1 Verrucomicrobiota bacterium
CAATTCTCACCGCGCACCAACCGGGGCGCCCGCCCCGCAGGCCGCACATGCCACCGTCGGCTCGACCGTCTGGCCGCGATTCATCGCCATCAACCGCGCGCGCCGCGCTTCGAAACAGCCGGAACACCGGCTGAACCGCGAGAGTTCCCAGAGATCCACAAAAACCCTTCCCCTCCCCACCCCCAGCGCGAGCGCTGCGTCGAAGGTTCCTTCCAGGGTCGCGAGGGTCGGGGGCGTGAACAGGCCACGGACGCGCAACGCTTCCAGCGGGGGATTGCCCGACCGGACCGGGATCAAGCTCACGACGGTGGCGCCGGCCTCCAGCGCCCAGTCGACCGCCCGCACAGCCCCCCTGACCGCGTCCCCAGCCGCCTCGAACGGCGGTTGCACCAACACGAAGGCTCGCAGGGAGACCCCGTGGGACCGCAACCGGTCGGCGGCCGCTCTGAATCCCTCGAGCGTCATGCGCTTGTTGAGCCGGTCCAGGACCGCGGGGTCGGCCGTCTCCAGGCCCATGGCCACCTCGAGCGCGGTGTCGCTCCCCAACCGACCAGCGGCCTGCGCCAGGCGCTCCTGAAACCGCCAGACCCGGTCCCCGACCAGCGAGGGGTGGCATTCCACGATCAACCGCTCGAAGTGGGCTGCCCGGTCCGCCACTCCCGGATGGTCCTCCAGCGGAATCGCGCGCGCGTCGAAGAAGCTCCCGGCGTTATAGAGCTTCAACTGCCGGGGCTGTCCGCCGTCGGACGGTGCCGGGGCCGCGGCGAGGGCCACATCCACCTGCGCCAAGGCGTCCCCGGGGGCGAGACTGTGCTCGAGGGCCTGTTGCCAGAGATCGCAGAACACGCAGCGCCAGGGGCACTCGCGGTTGGCAATCAGGACCGTGAGCACCGATCGGAGATTGCCTCCCGCGGAGCGTTCGTCCTCCAGGAACCAGCCCGCGGGCTGACGCGGATCAGGGGAGGATGTCGGGCGGGGGCGCTTCATGCGGGGATGGCCACCGGTGAGCCCGCCGCCCAAAGCGCTCAGAGGAACTCGTTGTAGATTGCCTCGAGCATCTCCTGACGGCCGGATTCGAGGCCGCTGACCTCGCCAAGTTTGAGGGCGTGCTTCTCGCAGTCCGCGAAGCTGGCCTTTCCAGCCTCGATCCGGGCCCCGATGCCGGTGTCCCAGGAGCGGTAGCGGTTCGTCACGAACTCCGCCAGGCGCCCATCCTTCCGGATGGCCGCGGCGATCTTGAGCCCGCGGGCGAAGGCGTCCATGCCCGCGATGTGCGCGTGGAACAGGTCCTCGAGCGTGAAGCTCTCACGCCGCACCTTGGCGTCGAAATTCGTGCCCCCGGTGGTGAACCCGCCGTACTTGAGCACCGAGAGCATGATCTGGCTGGTCAGGTAAAGATCGGTCGGGAACTGGTCGGTGTCCCAGCCCAGCAGGAGGTCGCCGGTGTTGGCGTCGATGCTCCCCAAAGCCTCCGCCGCGCCGGCGACCTCCAGCTCATGCTGCATGGTGTGGCCCGCGAGCGTGGCGTGGTTGGTCTCCAAGTTGAGCTTGAAGTGCTCCAGCAGGCCGTACTCCCGGAGAAAATTCAGGCACGCGGCAGCGTCGGAGTCGTACT
>JBBQML010001034.1:0-1605 GCA_038328885.1 Verrucomicrobiota bacterium
TGAGAGGCGTGACGCCCCGAGCGGCCGGGCGGGGATCGCCTTCTTACCCGCGCGACGAGATGATGTAAATGGCGTGGATGACGCCTGGGAAGTATCCCAGGAGCGTCAACAGGATGTTGAGCCAGAACTGCGGCCCGATCCCCACTTGGAGAAAGACGCCCACGGGTGGCAGCAGGATCGAGAGCAGAATCCGGAGGATGTCCATACGGCACCTCTTGAAAGGGTAATGGGGGGGGAGCCGGCCGCACATTGCGGCCGGCCGGATTTACGCGGCGCGGGCCGGGACCACCGTCCGTCGGCCACGGATCCGCTTCAGCACCAACTCCGGACCGGACCCCGCCAGGGATCCGCCGACGGCGGCGAAGATCGACAGCATCAGCCCGCCGAACGTCCACCACGCCAGCCGCACCGGGTTCACCCGGCTGGACAAGTCCTGACTCCGTTGCAGCATCGTCGTGTAGCGCTGTGCCTGTTGGTCGGTCAGGTCGAGTTCTCGCTTCAGCGATTCCACGGTCGCGCCTGCTTCTCCGGACTTGCCCGCGTCTCGCACCCCGGCGAAGAACCCGACTCCCAGCCCGGCCCCCGTCGCCAGGAGCAGCAGGAGAGTCGTTGCCCAAACGAGGACGCCGTAGGTCATGGCTTCGCCCTTCTCTTCGCCGACCGTACTGCTGCTGGCCACGCACCCGCCGACGAACAGGGCCACCAGCAGGCACAGGATGGAGACGACGGCGGCACTCACCGCGAACGTTTTGGATCCCATCTGATCGACGGTGGAGAGGCCGACGGCGAAGGCGAGCAGGGTGAGGGTGACATACACCGCGAGCGTGATCACCACCCCGGCGGTCACCGCCCCCCAACTGACGCGGGTGCCGACCGACATCACATCGCTCGGCCGGGTCGCCGCCGAGGACGAGTCAGTCCGGGAGTCTTGCAGCGAGCCGGGGGGGGTGTAGGTGGTGTGCTCACGGATCGCCCCGTCGGACCGGTGGACGACCAACTCGTCCCCTTCGGTCGCCAGCTCGCGGGCGGCATCGATGGCCTCCCGCTGCGTCTTGTGGACCGAACTCGCCCGCTCGTTCCCCTCCCGCTTGACGGCCCAACTGCCGTCGTGGGGGACCACGTGAAGAGTGTCTTTCGCCATAGGTGTTGCTCCAGCTTGTTGAATAGGGGAATTCGGGTGTCGGGAAGTCGCCACTTCGCGCGACATCCACTCCGGGGCACAACTGGGTGAGTCGCGTCTTGGTCCCGAACGGATTCCGTCACCGGTCGAGCCTGCGGGCCTCATCGCCCAACCGCTCCGTGGTGCTGTCGAGCAGCCGCGCCACCGCATCGGCGCGCCCTCGGTTTGCGTGTGGGGTGCTGACCGCGAGAAGACCCGCAAACGACGCGCCGTTCGAGTCGCTTCCTCCGCAACTCGGCGAAAAGTCGTCACATCCCGGCGATCAGACCGATGCCGCGCCTTCCCGCGCCGAACCGCCTACAATGGCCCAGCCGGATTCCCTCCCTCGGAGTTCCCCCGATGCTTCCGCTGACCGACCGCCGCTCGTTCCTCCGCACCGCCGCTCTCGGCGCGCTGCCCGCCGCCCTGACCGCCGTCCCGGCCCT
>JBBQML010001035.1:0-1602 GCA_038328885.1 Verrucomicrobiota bacterium
GGCGTTCCGCCGACGTGTCGACTCGTGGCCGCCGAGGACCGCGGTCCTGGAGCCGCCTTGCGGTACATTCGCGACCATGCCCACGAGGACCTTTCGGTGACCGATGTGGCCCGGGCGGCCGAACTCCGCCGGGTCCTCGAAAAGCGCTTCCGCAGCCTGCTCCGACGGTCCGCACTGGACGAGATCCGGCGCATCCGCGCCGACGAGATCGATCGCCCAGATCGCCCTCTCCCTTGGCTATGGCAGCCCCGACCATGTCGCCCGGCATTTCCGGAAGGCGACGGGCCTGACCCCGCTCGAGTACCGCCGGCATCTCGCCGTGCGCTGAACCGCCGACCCCCGCTCGCAATGCGGCGATTTATATCCGCAAACTGGCGTTGCCAGAAAGCACCGAAACTGACGAGAATAAGGCGTTTCCATGGCGCGCACTCTCCCTCTCCCTCCCCCGCGGGTGACCCGCTCCGCCCGACGGCCGGCCGCCTTCACGCTCATCGAACTGCTCGTCGTGATCGCCATCATCGCGATCCTCGCCAGCATGCTCCTGCCAGCGCTCAGCAAGGCCAAAGCCAAGGCGGTCCAGGTCAAGTGCACCAACAACGCCCGGCAGCTCGGCCTGGCGATCCGCATGTACGCGGATGACAACCGGGAGAACTTCCCCGACTGCACCGGCGCGGTCTGGCCCTGGGACCTTCCCGCCAAGGCCGCCGATGCGTTTGTCCTGAACGGGGGCACCCGGAGCATTCTCTACTGCCCGGCCTTTGCGAAGCAGAACAACGACGAGCTCTGGGCCTTCACCACCCGGATCACCAACGAGATTGCCGGGGAGGGGGCCACGGGCTACCGCGTGATCGGGTATGCCGTCGCGTTCAAGGGCTCCGGGCGCATCCAGCCCACCAATATCACGGAGTCCCTCAACCCCGCGCCCTGGAACATGGGCGGTGGCGTTACCGAGAACCCCGGCCCGTCGGAAAGGGTGGTCGCCTCGGACGGAACGATCTCCCTCGGCATCAATCAGGTGGACCGCAGTCGCAACCGCTACACCAAAATCGACGGCGGCTGGCGCGGACATCAGTCGCCCCACCTCAATTCCACCTCGCCCACCATGCCCGTCGGCGGCAACAACCTCTACCTGGATGGCCACGCCAGTTTCGTGAAGTTCGCCAAAATGAGGATCCGCACCACCGGCGATCCCAGCTTCTGGTGGTAACTCTGGTGGTGACCCCAGTGCGGGGTCGGGTTCACCCCAATTCCCGTGCCGATCGCGCGATGGCCACGCTTCATCGGGCAGATTGCGGCGCCCGAACAAGGAAGCGGGGACCGGATCGCTCCAGTCCCCGCTGGGGGAGTCAGTCACCCGGGATCGGTCCCCGGGTCAGTTGGGTCTATTGAACCTGCGGCCCCTGACGCTCAGGGCTTCACCGCGCGCAAGAAACGCTGCGGCTCGTTGCCGAGCGGGAGGGAGACCGGCGTGTTCACTCCGGCCTGCGGCGCCCACGGGCCGAGCACGGTGGCACCAACCTCCAACACGAACCCCGCCGGAAGCGGCTGCGGATCCGAGGTGATGTTCAGGTTCGAGCCCACCCGGGCGACCATGATCTTCGG
>JBBQML010001036.1:0-1592 GCA_038328885.1 Verrucomicrobiota bacterium
GGCCACTGGGTTGTCAGGTCATCCGAAGCGTGGTAATATCCGTCGCTCGGTTCGGGCGATTAGCTCAGCTGGTTAGAGCGCGCGCCTCACATGCGCGAGGTCGGGGGTTCGATCCCCTCATCGCCCACTCGGTCCGAACCACCTCGCTAGGTGGCGTAGGACCGCCGAGTCAGTCAGTGAGTGGAGCCTCCCGGGCTGGCTCGGAACGGCAGGACAACAAGAAGGCGGTCGCGATCTCCGGATCGCGGCCGCCATTCTTGTCTTCCCAAGGCCGACTCTGCATGTGGATTGTGGAAAAGAGTAGCTGTGGAAAAGTGGATTATCCACATGATTAAGTGTTTGAAAATAGCAAGGATGGATCACCGGGGACCGGGGACCGAGCAACGATCTTCGGTCCTCCTACCCCAGTGCCTCCCTCACCTCCGCCGCCGCCACCGTTGCCGTCCCGCGCTTTCCAACCACCAACCCCGCCGCCAGGTTCGCGAGCCATGCCGCCTCGGCGATATCGGCCCCCGCTGCCAAGGCGGCCACCAGCCATGCTGTGACCGTGTCACCCGCCCCCGAGACGTCGAAGACCTCCTTGGCGATCGCCGGGGTCCGGCGCAGCGGCTGGTCGGCAGACACCAGCAGCATTCCCTCCTCCCCCAGCGTGAGGAGAAGATGCGCTGCCCCAAGCCGTACCCGGACCGCCTCCATGGCATCGGGATCCTTTCCGAACGGGGCGCCGAGGGCTTGCTCAAGCTCGCGTCGATTGGGCTTGAAGACGGTGGCGCCAGCATACCCGAAGAAATGCCGTTGCTTCGGGTCCACGACCACCGGAATCCCCCGGTCCCGTGCCGCGGCAATCAGCGACTGGGCCAGCTCGGGGTCGAGGACCCCCTTGTCGTAGTCTTCCAACGCGAGCGCGTCACAGCCGGCGAGCGCCGCGTGGGCGGCCGCTCGGACCGCCTCCCGGGCGGTGTCGGGGAGGGGGGTGGTCACTTCGTGGTCGAGCCGGACGACCTGCTGACCCCGGGCCACAATTCGGGTCTTCGCTGTTGTCGGGCGTCCCGGGACGACCGTGAGCCCAAGGGAACTGATGGCTCGCGCCGCGAGCGCCTCCGAAAGGGCGGTACCGGGGGCATCGTCGCCAATGACGCCGTGGAGCTGCGCCGTGGCACCCAGCGCCGCCAGATTGGCCGCAACGTTGGCGGCACCGCCCGGTACGCTCCGCTCCAGGGAGACCGTCACCACGGGAACGGGGGCCTCCGGGGAAATTCTTTCCACATCGCCCAGGAGATAGCGGTCCAACATGACATCCCCGAGGACCAGCACTCGGGTCCCGGCCATCGTCACCAGGAGGGCGTCGAGCCGCTGGCGTGACATCGGGGAGAGGGTCAGGCTCATCGATCGGTCCTGCTGGCGGGGGAGGTGGCAGACGGAGGCATCCCGGAAAACTACCCGATCCTCGGCGGCTCCGGGTATCTTCGGCCCCTGATGTCAGACTTCCGCATCGTAGCCGTTCGCGGCGTACTCGACGAGTCGGTCCACCATGTCTCGGCGGTTGCGGTCACCGCGACCGGCGACCAGATCGCCCACGTCGGGGATCCGGC
>JBBQML010001037.1:0-1591 GCA_038328885.1 Verrucomicrobiota bacterium
CCAAAATCGCCACCACCCCGAGTTTCAGGAGCAATTTACTTCGTTTGCGTGGAGTGGAACCAGCCATCTGTGCACCATGCCGGTCGCGCGGTGGCGTCGTCAAGGGCGGCGCAGATCGTGATTTCCGGCTTCCCGCAGCCCTGTTTCTCGCAATCCTCTCGTTATCACACCCATGGAGCTCGCGCCCACGCCCCGCCCGCAGTCCTCCGCCCTGCTCACGGCGTTTCTGGCCCTCGGGGTCTGGGTGCTGCTGGCGGTCTTTCCCCCGTCAGCCAGTCGGCTTGCGATCTGGCCGTGGTCACTCCTCACCCTCGCGTTCTGGACGGGCTCCTTTCTCGTCGGACTGGGGGTCCTGCGCACCCGACGAGGACTATCCCCCGTCCTCGACGCCGGACTTGTCGTGCTCGCGCTCGCCGCCCTGATTTCCGCCCAATCCGGTCCTCTGCGAGGCGTGGCGGTGCCGGCAGCCATCCCGGTGGTCGGTGCCTGCCTGCTCCCCTTCGCCTTGCTCCCCTGGCTGTCCGGCCCGCAGCGAGCCACCGGATTCAGGCTGATCGGCTGGGCGGTGGTCGCCGTCCTCGTGGCCAGCATCGCTCTCTGGTTCAGGGATCACGTAGCTCCCGCTCTCAACCGCGGTGCCCGACTGATCGACACGCTCGGACTGCGGAACGAGCAACCGTTCGGCCATGGCAACTACACCGCCGCCTTTGCCCTGCTCGCCCTCAGCTGGATTGGCACCTGTCTGGTCGCCTCGCAGGCACCGCCTGAGTCGCGCGATTCCGACGATTCCGCGGCTCGCCGCGTGTCCGCCTTCGCTCGGCCAGGATTCTGGTGGGTCGGTCTGGCCTTGGGACTGATCGTGCTGTTCAGCTCCGGCAGTCGCGCCGGCATCGGCGCGCTCGCCGTCGGCCTGGTCGTCGCCGCCGCGCTGGGTGCCCGCGAGCTGATCCGCCTCCGGCCCGCCGCCCGCGTGGGGCTGGTCTGCAGCGCTCTCGGACTGGTGATCGCCGGCATCGCCACCAATTCGCGCCTGCGGGCCTTCGTTCTCGAGGGACGATGGAGTGAGGTCGCCAGCGAGAGCAACCAGCAGCGTTTGGGCATGACCACCGGAGCGCTCAGGCTTGGCGGGGAACGTCCCTTGTTTGGCTGGGGTCCCGGAACCGTCCCCCACGTCTTCCCCTCGGTGCGCGCGGAGGTCGCCGGGAACGTCGACAATGTTCTCCAGGTTCACAGCTCCCTCCTGCAGGCTTGGGCCACGCTGGGCGCGGCCGGGGTGCTCGGCGCCGGGTGCATCGCGGTCGGTACCGTCGCGCTGATCCGGTCTTCGCGGGCGCGTGCGCCCGCCCGGCCGGGGCAGACCGAGTCCTCGTTGCTGGCCGGCGGCCTTGCCGGCTTCGCGGCCTTCACCTTTTTCGACCATTCCCTCGATCTGCCCGCGATCGCCGCCCTCGCCGCCGCCCACCTCGCGGCGCTCGCCCCCGCCGCCTCAGCCTCCCCGGTGCCCGCGGGACGCCTCCGCGCCGGATTCGCCGGCGTCCTTCTGCTGGGCGGCCTGACCCTCGTCCCCCTGGCGCTGCAGGACCAGCGCGCG
>JBBQML010001038.1:0-1587 GCA_038328885.1 Verrucomicrobiota bacterium
GAGGCGTGCGCCGACTCGTGGTGCTCGCCCTCGATTCGTTCGCCGAGACTGGCCTCGCCTCCGTGTCGGTACCCCGCCTGGGATGGCCCGAGGCGGAGCGGATCTGGCGCGCCTGCACCGGCCACCCCGACACCGCCCACCGACTGGCGGCGCGGTTCCGCGTTAACGCCCCGGAGGCCGCCGCCGCCTGCCAGCACGCCACCGTGGCCGGCACGACCGGGACCGACCCGGCCGCGCGTACCGCTGAACGCGAGCGCCTCATCGGCCAGCACCTGCTCGATGAAGGCGCCCGGCGGATGGGCCGTCTGGTCACCCACGTCCGTTCCACCGCCACCCTCCAGGATCTCGTCGCCACCCCGGCCACCCGCTCCGCCCTGCGGGAGATCGTCGACTGGCAACGCCATTCCTCGCGCGTCTTCGGCGAGATGGGCCTCGGCCGGCGCACACCCCTGGGCCGTGGGCTGACCTGCCTCTTCTCCGGCCCCCCCGGCACCGGCAAAACCTTCACCGCCCAGTGCCTTGCCAATGAACTGGGCCTTAACCTCTACCGCATCGACCTCAGCCAGGTGGTCTCGAAGTACATCGGCGAAACCGAAAAATCCCTCGCCACGATCTTCGAGGAGGCGGAGGCCGGCCACGGCGTCCTCCTCTTCGACGAAGCCGACGCGCTGTTCGGCAAACGGTCGGAGGTCAAGGACGCCCACGACCGCTACGCCAACATCGAAGTCGGCTACCTGCTGCAACGCCTCGAAGCCTTCGAGGGCATCGCCGTCCTCGCCAGCAACCTCCGCAGCAACATGGACCCGGCGTTCCTCCGGCGAATCCGCTTCCTCCTCGACTTCCCCATGCCGGACGCCTCGATGCGCCGCCAACTGTGGGAGCAATCGCTCCCCGGACGTGAGTTCCTCGACGCCGACATCGACCTCGCCGATTTCGTGGGCCGCTTCCGGCTCTCAGGGGGCTCGATCCAGAACATCGCCCTCGCCGCCGCCCACCTCGCCGCGGCTTCCCCCGCCGGGCGCGTCACCGTCCGGCACCTCGTCCGCGCCACCCACCGCGAACTCGAGAAATCCGGCCAGAGCGCCGACCGCGGCGCGTTCGGCCCGCTCGCGGAACACCTGCCGCAGAACGTCCCATGAACCGCCTCACCCTCGACATCGGCGAGGTGGTGGTCCGCACCGAGGCGGAGCGCTCCCGGCTCGAACGCGCCACGCCCACCATCCAGGAGGCGTTCCGGCTCCTGGGCGAGCGGCTGGACCGGACCCCCTTCGGCGCCGCGGGGGCCGCCCGGGCGTACGCCCTGGAACGGCTCGAGATCACCGCCCTCCCCCTCGACGAACTCCTCTCGGCCCGCGGGGCGGAACGCCTGGCCGATGAACTCTACCGTCAACTCGTCCGCGCTCTCCCATGGATGAAACCGTGAATTACCTCCGGGGCGCGTTCATCGCCTACGAGCCCCGCGGCGGCTACCCCGACCGCAAGCGGACGATCCCCTTCCGCTTCAACCCCGAGAGCCTCTCCCGGCAGTTGAGCGTGGAGCAGGCCGCCGCGGGAGGCGGAGGTGCCCCCACGCCCGCCACGCCGCCC
>JBBQML010001039.1:0-1570 GCA_038328885.1 Verrucomicrobiota bacterium
GGCGAGGCGAATCCCGACCTCGGCCTGTTCGGCGATGACGAGGCCCCCGACGCGTCCCCGGCGTCCCCGGCGTCCCCGGCGTCCCCGGCGTCCCCGGCGTCCCCGGCGTCCCCGGCGTCCCCGGCCGCCCTCTCCACCGAGAAGCCCTCACGCGGTGGCCCTGTCCGCCGAGCCCGCCACGTGGAGATCCACGAGGCCAAACCAGTCACCGACCTCCTCCGCCAACTCGCCCACAAAGGCCTCGACGTTGCCCACTACGCCGCCCAGGACCGGCCCCTGTTCGAGTTGCTCGAGGGCGAAGGCGACAACCTCAAGACCCGACCCCTCTTCTCCATCGCCGAGATCCTCACCTCCGTGAAGGAGGTCGGGAAACGCGGCATCGAAATAAAGCGCTTCAAGGGCCTGGGCGAAATGAACCCCCAGCAACTCTTCTCCACCACCATGGACCCGGCCCGCCGCAAACTGCTGCGCGTCGACCTGACCGACGCCATCGAGGCCGAGCAAATGTTCACGACCCTGATGGGGGAGGAGGTCGAACCCCGCCGCCAATTCATCGAGGACAACGCCCTCAACGTCCGCAACCTCGACGTGTGACCCGGCCTTGACCACTGCGACCACACGTAGTCACATGTGCGAATGAAGAAGCAAACCAACCCCGCCCACCAGAGGGCCGGTTCCGTCGACCACCCCGTCCGGAGCGAACTCTCGACGGTCCCCGCCGTCGGCGAGGTCATCAGTGTGCGTGCCGCCAAGACCCATCTCTCGGCCCTGCTCGACTTCGTCGCCGCCGGACACGAGGTGGTCATCGCCAGTGCTGGCCAACCCAAGGTCCGCCTGGTCAGTTACGCGGTTAAACCAGGACGCAAAGCCTTCGGCGGCGCCGCACGGCACCTCGCCCAAATGCCCGGTCCTGCCCCAGGCCCATCCGCAGAGGAACTGATCCGCGCGGACCGGGACGGCCGCGGTTGGTGATCCGGAACGCATGTACGTCGACTCCTGCATCCTCGTGAAGCTTCTGGTTCCGGAGCCGGATAGCGCGTTCTTCGACCGCGAACTCGGCGGAAGAGCCCTCGCGACCTCGGAGTTGGCCCTGACGGAGGTCCGCTCCGCCCTCCTCGCCAAGGAACGGGCCGGGATGCTCGAGCCCCAGGACCGACAGCGCGCGTGGCTCCAGTTCCTTTCGTGGATCGAGCACGAAGAAATCCTCCTCCAACCCCTGACCATCGCGGTCCTTAAGAAGGCGGTCCGACTTCTCGACGCCTGCCACCCCACCGTTCCCCTGCGAACCCTCGACGCCATACACCTCGCCACCGCCGATCTCTCCCAGGAATCCCCGGTCTGCAGCACGGACCAGCGTGTCCGCGAGGCGTCCGCCCGGCTCGGCCTCGAGCTCTTCCCCTCCCTCTGACCCATTTTTCCTCCTCCCATGCCCGACGACTCGCCCCCCCCGACTCCCCCGCCCCCGCCGGCTGGCGGCCCCTCCCAGTTCGCCGCCGGCGGGAAGCCCCCGCGGGTGAACGTCGCAGACGAGATCAGATCGGGAGAGCGTCGGGTAGGGAAAGAGGGTCGG
>JBBQML010001040.1:0-1569 GCA_038328885.1 Verrucomicrobiota bacterium
CGGCGTGGCGCCAGCGAGCAGCGACTCGTAGTCGTGGACCTCGACTACCCCGTCGTGGTCACCGATCGACCACCGTCCTCGCCGCGATCCAACTTGCCCGCGCGCTCGGCTTCCGCCCCCTCAAGGTCAACGCGGTCATCATCCGCGGCCTCAATGATCACGAGATCGATGTGCTCGCCGGGTTCGCTCGCCGCGAGGGCCTCAGCCTGCGTTTCATCGAGTTCATGCCGCTGGACTCGGGCAGGGCCTGGCTGCGCGACATGGTCGTTCCCGGACGCGAGATCCTCGAGCGACTCCTCAAAAACCATCACCTCCAGCCCGTCGCCCCCAGCGAGCCGGCCGAGACCGCCCGCCGCTGGCGCTTCACCGACAGCCCGCCGGGGGTGCCTGACGGGGACGCCCCCGAGATCGGCATCATCGCCCCGGTCACCGAGCCGTTCTGCGGGCACTGCAACCGGATTCGCCTCACGGCTGATGGCCAGATCCGGACCTGCCTCTTCAGCGTGGTGGAGCACGACCTCAAGTCACGGCTCCGCACCGGCGAGACGGATGCGGCGCTGGAAGCCTGGATCCGGGAAGTGGTCCTGGGCAAGGAGGACCGCCACCACATCGGTGAGGCCGGGTTTGCCCAGCCGGAACGTTCCATGAGCTGCATCGGAGGCTGAGCCGCGTCACCTTGACGCGGCTTTCGCCGGCGCTCCTTTCCTGTCATTCTCCCTCCACAACGATGCCGACCTACCAATACGCGTGTCAGAAATGCGGCCATGAGTTCGAGTTCACCCAGTCCATGAAGGACACCCCGATCGCCACGTGTCCCGCGGACCGCTGCGCTCGCAAGCGCTGGGGCAAGGGCAAGGTCGTGCGGCGGATCGGCACCGGCGCCGGACTCATCTTCAAAGGCTCCGGCTTCTACATCACGGACTACCGCAGCGAGAGCTACAAAGCCGCCGCGAAGAAGGATGTCAACCCCGCCACCACCACCCCGGCGGCCACTCCGGCCGGTGCCCCCGGGTCCGGGTCGGGGACCGGAACCGCCAAGCCCAGCCCCGCCGGAGCCAAGGGCGGGGCGAGCGATAAGCCGTCCGCGGCCGCCAAACCGAAAACCCCGTCCGCGTGAGCTCTCGCCGTTGCCTCGCGACTTGGCTCCTGGCCACCTGGGTCGGGTGGACAGCCCTGCGAACCGAGGCGGCCGCGACGACACCCGTCTTTGCTCAAACGGTCACCACCATCAGCCGCTCCGGGCAATTCGTCGTCACCGGGCCGCGACCACCCCCCGGCCGGGCGTTCGAAGCGCTGCAGTCCGGCCAGTCTGTCCAGGAGATCGCCCCCCAGATCCTCGCGGTGTCATGCGAGAGGGTGAAGGCCGAGGTTCTCCGGGTGCTCGCGGTCCCGGACCTCTGGCGGGTCAACGGGGGCCGCAGCGGCAAGATTCTCGTGAGTATCGACGCCACGGTGCGCACCAACCGGTCGGTCGCGGTGGAGGCCACCCCGTTCGACAACGGCTGGCACTTCCGGGTTGCCCTGCCCACGCGCCTCTCGGAGGAGCGCCTCGTGCGGGCCCTCGTCCAG
>JBBQML010001041.1:0-1567 GCA_038328885.1 Verrucomicrobiota bacterium
AGGGTGGCGGATTGCGCGAGGGTGACCACGCCGCCGTCGGGCACGGAGGGGCTGGCGGCGGTGGGGGTGACGCCGTCGAGGGTGTAGTGCAACGAGGCCCGGGGTGTCGGGGTGGCGAGGGTGACGCGCTGCGGGCCGGAGTAGGAGCCGGGGGCGAGGTTAAAGGTGGGCGCGACGGGCGGGGCCAAGGCGACGCCGTCGGCCACGTTTTGCATCGCGGTGGCCTGGGCTTGGGCGAGGTCGCTGCTCCTGGGGAGGCCAAGTGTGCTCTGGCGGCTGATCGTGCGGAAGAAGGTGAGGGCGGAGAAATAGGCGCCGGTGGGGGACGGGTGGCTGCCGTCGCTGATATACATGGCGGAGTCGCCGGCGGCGGTCGCGGCCGCAGGCCAGCCGGTGCCAACGGGGACGAGTTTCGCGCCGGTGGCGACGGAGGCGAGACGGTAGGTCTCGTTGATGGTGGGACCGTTGCCCGGGCTGTCGCGGCGGGGCCACGTTTGATAGAGCAGGGTGCGGGCGCCTGCCTTGCGGATCTCGGCGTCGAAACGGATGATCTCGTCGATCACGCTTTGACGGCTGCTGACGGGCCGGCCGCTTTGATCCTGCAAGACGACGGAGTCCCAGCCTCCGCGCCGGATGGCGGCGAGGGCGAAGCCGCCGCTCCAGTGGCCGGGCAGATTGGCTCCGCCGGGGGTGTCGCTCTCGTGCTCGAACACCACGCCTTGGGCGGTGAACATGTCCTGGACGAGCACGGGGATGTTGAAGGTGTGGAGGTAGCTGTTGCCGATGAACAGCACCCGGATCTTGGCCGGGAGCGGCTCGTTCGCGCGGATCGGCGCGACGCAAAAAGCGAGGACCAGCAGGAGCGCCGCGGTCGGCGAGCGGCCCAAAAACGGCTTGAGCCAAGCGTGGAAACGGGGAGAACGAACCGGGCGATCAGGCCGAAGGCTCCTGAGCGGGTGGGGTGAGCCGATTGAAAGAGATGTCATCTGGCCAGGTTGGCAAGGCGGGTTTCAATCCGCGAGACGGGGTATCGAAGAGACAGGAAAAGCGCGTGGGAAAAGCGCGCCGCGGAGTGATCTTAGTCCGGCGCGCCCGGTGCGCGCCCGGTGTTCACGGGCCGGGGGCGGCGTGCAGTTTTTTCACGATGTCGAAACTGCGGCGGGCGCACTCGCTGATCGCGACGGGGTGGTAGTCGGCGAGCTCGGAGCGGAGCGTGTCGTTGAGACGCCCCGTCCAGAACGCGGGCAGGCGGCGGGCGCCGTGCATCGCGCCGAGGACGGAGCCGACGGTGGCGCCGTTGCAGTCGGTGTCGAAGCCGGCCATGACGGCGGCGGTGATGCCTTTGTGGTAATCGCCGCCGCTGAGGAGGAGGGCGGCCACGCAGACGCCGGCGTTGTTGTTGGTGTGGGTGGTCGAGTAGTGGCCGAGCAGGTCGCAGATGCCGTCGAAGACCACCTCGAAACGGGCGAAGTCGTGGCCATGTTTCTCGCAGAGGGCGACGACGGCGCGCATCTCGGCGTGGAGGCGGCAGGTGGCGGGGATCTCGCCGAGGCCGGCGGCGACGATG
>JBBQML010001042.1:0-1559 GCA_038328885.1 Verrucomicrobiota bacterium
GGACCTCGGACCTCGGACCTCGGACCTCGGACCTCGGACCTCCGACCCCCGACCCCCGACCCCCTAGCCCGTGACCAGCTTCGCGAGAGTGCAGGTCGTGGAGCGGCCGGGAACGAGGGAAATGAAAGCGATCCGCCCGCCGGCGCCCTCGACGGTTCGGCGCTCATCCTGATTCAACGTGGTGAGAGTGTAGTCCGCCCCCTTGGCCCAGACGTCCGGCTCGGCAGCGGCCAGGAAACGCTCGGCGCTGGTTTCGTCGAAGAGGCACACAGCATCCACCGAGGCCAGGGCGGCGACCAGACTGGCCCTGTCTTCCTCGGTGTTGATCGGGCGGGTTGGCCCTTTGAGTTGCCGAACGGAGGCATCGCTGTTGACGCCCACCAGCAGGAGGTCTCCCTCGGCCCGGGCCGCCTCCAGGTAGCTGGCGTGGCCGACGTGGAGGAGGTCGAAACAGCCGTTGGTGACCACGACCCGCCTGCCGAGGGTGTGTTGTTGAGCGCGCCACGCCGGCAGATCCGCCCGCCGGAGGAGTTTGTCGCGAAAGCCCATGGCGGAACTCTGCTGAGGCACGCCCACGCCGCAAGCGGGTTCCGGGGCTGCCAACGACGGACCGCAGGACCAGGTCACGGGGCGATAGCAGTTCACTCGCCGAGCCCCATTTAATCGACGCTGACCCGCCGCCCTTGCTGCAACGTCACCGGTCCCAGCAACCCCGCGGGCAGCAGCGGCGCGCCCGCTCTTACCGTGGGCGCCAGCAGGAAGGTTCGGCGCTGTCCGAGGGGCAGGGCAGCATCCGCCACCAGTCGATTGTTCCAGACGTTGACCACCTCAATTTCGAGCGAGTTCTCACCGGGTCGGACTGCGCCAGAAAGTTCCACTCGCCACGGCGCGAGCCAGAGCGTGCCGAGGTCCTGGCCGTTCAGGCGGACGGTCGCAAGGTCGCGGACCTCGCCGAGATCCAGGTGGAGTTGTGATTCGGAGTCCGCGATTTGTGCGGTGGGCCAGTCGAACGTTGTTCGATAGGTTGCCTTGCCGGAATGGTGCCGGATCGCCTCCTCGGGTCGCCGGGTCCAGTCGGCCAGCGTGTCGAACCTGACCGGCTCGGGAATGCCCAGGCCGGGCGTGAACCGGACCTGCCAGGGACCTTCCAGCGTCAGCGGGGCTGGCATTTCGGCGACCTCGAGAACGCGGCACGTTCCATCGCCGAAGGTCAGTGTGTAGTTCCCCTGCTGAGTCACCAGGGCGGTGACACGGCCCGCCTGTCGGGTCAGGTGAATCGACGGGACGGACTCCCCCGCCTTGGCGGAGGTCAGCGCGGTGGCCAGGACTTCGCGCCCATCCTGCGCCACCGAGGTGATGCGTTGCGCCGGAGACGCGGCAGGTGTCCGGAAAAGAACGAACACCGAGCCATGCGGACCCAGGCACAGAGGCAGTCGCACCGAGCCATCCCCCACCTCATAGACCGCCGGGCGCTCGATGCGGCCCGAGTCTGGCCACCAGAGCTCGGGTGCCCTGGCTCCCGCGCGGAACGCCGCGGTGGTCGATACGCTCTCGGCCTT
>JBBQML010001043.1:0-1552 GCA_038328885.1 Verrucomicrobiota bacterium
GAGGTTGCCGGTCGGCTCGTCGGCCAGCAGGATCGACGGTTGTCCGCCGACCGCCCGGGCCACGGCGACCCGCTGCTGCTGACCGCCGGAGAGTTGCGAGGGCAGGTGCTTGGCGCGGTGCGCCATGCCGACGCGGTCCAGGGCGGCCTGGGAGGCGGCGCGGCGCCCGGTCGCGGACTGACCGCGGTAGGTGAGGGGCAGCTCGACGTTCTCATAGACCGTGAGATCGCCGATCAGGTTGAAGCTCTGGAAGATGAACCCGATCTCGCGGTTGCGGATGCGGGCCCGCTGGGCGAAATCGAGGTTGGCGACGGCCTGGCCGTTGAGGGTGTAGGCGCCACCCGTCGGGGTGTCGAGCAGACCGAGGATGGAGAGGAGTGTGGACTTGCCGCAGCCGGACGGGCCGGCGATGGACACGTACTCGCCCTTGGCCAGGGAGAGGTGGATGCCCGAGAGGGCGTGGGTTTCCACTTCATCGGTCAGGAAGACCTTCGTGATGGCGTCGAGTTGGATCAGGGGTTCGGGGTTCATGAAAAGGCTAGCGGAGGCGGACCTTGTGGTGGGAATCCCACTGGCTCATGTCTGAGAGGATGATCTGGTCACCGGGCTCGAGGCCTTCCCGGACCTCGATGAAATTCACCGAACTGCGCCCCAGCCGGACGGGTACCCGGATTGCTTCCCGGCCACCGTTCACGACCTTGAACAAGCCGGCGAGGCTGTCTTCCTGGCCCTGGACGGGTTTGCCGACATGCAGGGCGTCGGTCAGGCGTTCGAGTTCGATGGTGCCTTCCACGCTCAGGTCGGGCCGGGCTCCCCTGGGCAGGGATCCGTCGAGGCTGATCTCCACGAGGACCGTGCCGTTCTGGACGGCGGGATCCACCCGGCGGACGCGGCCGGCGACGACCCCGTTGCGGGTGTCGATCAGGGCGGGTTGACCGCGGACGACGTCGCGGGCCTGGGTCTCGGGAATCCGGACATCGGCGCGCAGCCGCAGGGGCAGGACCACTTTGGCGAGGGTGGCGGCGGGGGTGACCCGCTGACCGACCTGCAGCGGTTCGCGGTCCCCGGTCTGCTGGAGGACGCCGGCGATGCCAGCCTTGACGGAGAGGTTCTCGACCTGGCGTTGCTTGAGTTCGAGCAGGGCGCGGAGTTTCTCGACGTCCGCCTGCTGGACGGCCAGTTGGGCGCTGGCGCTGCTGCGGGCGAAGGTGAGCCGTCGTTGCTCGATCTCGATTCGCGCCCCGAGGTCGTCGGCCTTGGAACGGGATTTCTTCCGGATCAACAGGGGGACCAAGCCGTCGCGGGCGAGGGTTTCGTCGGCCTGCGCCTCGAGTTCCGCCTGGGCGAACTCCGCGCGGAGCGTGGCGAGCTGGGCCTCCTGGCTGAGCCGGTCGCTCTCGAGACTGGCCTGCAGCCGGGTCAACTGGGCGTCGGAGGCTTTGACGGCCCATTGGGCGTCGAAGGCGGACTGCTTCAACTCCGGGTTGCTGAGCTCGATCAGGATCGTCTCGGGGCTAACCTCGCTGCCGGCCTGGATGAGGATCCGTTCCAC
>JBBQML010001044.1:0-1549 GCA_038328885.1 Verrucomicrobiota bacterium
CGAGTCGTCGTGATCGCAGACACCACCATCTCGGGCGTCAGCTTGCCCGAGGTTCCGATGCCCCCGCAACCCCGTTCTCGACGGCCCGCGGGCGGAGGGTGCATCCATGAGTTGTGGGTGACCCTCACATCCCGGACCGACTGCGCAGAAGCGTCACGGTGTGATTGAGACTCCGGTTGAGTGTGGCGGTGTCGGGGCTCTCCAACAGTTCCTTCCGAATGCTCTCGAGTTCACCGGCATCCAGCCAGATGCCGGCGCAGCTCGGGCACTCGTCAATCTGCGTGCGCCGCAGGCGGCTGAAGAATCGCCGGAGCATCAGCTGGTCGGCACACTTGGGACAACGTCGGCGCGAGATGGAATCAACGCGCAGCGAAACATCGCGCGCGACGCCCCGGACCGCCGCGAAACCGTCGGCATCCATTTTTCGCAGCTCGAAATTGTCGAACCAGACCCCTCCACACGAGCCCTCGCAAACGTCCACGTCGATCGTGCCCACGCTCCGGGTCGTGAGCGCGCCACCGCAAGCAGGACAAATCATGTTCGGAGGCTACGCAACCCGTCCCACGGCTGGCAACGGCCGACCGCGCCCTCCGATCCCGGATGAGCCCACCACCAACCGCACGTAGCGTACGAGGACCGGGAAACACCCCGATTCGCCTTTGGCGGGGTCCGGTAGCGGACGCCTCTCACCCGCCCCGCGTGGATTCACTTCGTGTCCTTCGTGTCCTTCGTGTCCTTCGTGGTGGGAATGCCGCCGCATCACACGATGTCAGGATCGATCTCCTCCGGCCGCCAGAGAAGCCGCCCTTCCATGCCTCCGGCCACGACCAGCGTCTGCCCGGTCAGATGCCCTGCCAACCGGTCCGATGCGAAGAACACGATCGCATTCGCGATGTCCTCGGAACGCGCGATCTTGGGCAGCGCCATGGTCGCCGCCACCTTCCGGACCACGGCCGCGTCGCCCAGCTTCGCCGCGTTTCGCGGGACCACCGTCCAGCCCGGGCACACACAGTTCACGCGGCCGCCGCAGTAATGCCCGGTGTGCGGCGCCAGTCGGGCGATCTCGTTCTTCAGCGTCCGGGTAAGCCCGTAGGCCATCGCCGCCTTCGCGGCTGCGTAGTCCGCGTGCCCGGCCTCCCCGAAAACGGCGGCGGTCGAGCCCACCAGCACGGCGTTCCCCGCGCGCTGCTCGCCGACCAGGCGGAGAAACTCACGCAGGCAGAGGAAGGCCGAGCCAAGCACGGTGCGCAAGGTATCGTTCCACTGGCGGAGCGACATCTCGGCCAGCGGGATGTCGCGGGCCTCCCAGGCGCCGGCATTGGCCACGAGAACGTCCACGCGGCCGAAGCGTCGTTTCGCGGCGGCGAACACCTTCCGCACCGCCGCCTCGCGACGCAGGTCGGCGCTCACCACCAGGGTTTCCACGCCCGCCAATTCGGCGGCCAACCGGGAGGCCCGCTCCCTGCCCCGGTGGCAGTGCAGCACCAACCGAGCGCCCTCCGAGGCCATCGCCCGAGCCGTCGCCGATCCGATCCCGCCCGAGGCCCCG
>JBBQML010001045.1:0-1549 GCA_038328885.1 Verrucomicrobiota bacterium
CCAGCGCAGCGCCGACATCTTCCTGGGCGTCCCCTTCAACATCGCCAGTTACGCACTCCTCACCCTCATGGTCGCCCAGGTCTGCGGTCTCAGACCCGGCGATTTCGTCCACACCTTCGGCGACCTCCATCTCTACGCAAATCACCTCGAGCAGGCGCGCCTCCAACTCTCCCGCGAACCCCGATCCCTTCCACGAATGCGCCTCAACCCGGGCATCACCGACATCCACGCCTTTCAGTACGAGGATTTCACCATCGAAGGCTACGATCCGCACCCGCCCATCAAGGCGCCCGTGGCTGTGTGAACCTCGAACCACTCCCTCCGCATCGTGCCACGCCGCGCCCCTGCCCCGTCTGCGGCGCCTCCCTTCCAACGCCTACCCCGTGGCTTCGTAAACAAACCCTCCAACTCGTCCGCTGCAACCCCTGCGGCATGGTCTTCGCAGATCCCCTGCCCCCCGAAAGCGCTCCCGAACACTACGATCAACTCGGACGTCCCTACTACCTCTCTCCCGACAAACTCGAAGGCGATTTCGCTTCCGTGCGCTTCGAACGCGAACTCCGCCTCTTCCGGCGTCACTGCGCTTCCGGCGGGATTCTCGACGTGGGTTGCAGCACGGGCGCCTTCCTCCACCAACTCCAGCACCGATTCCCAGGCCAGTACCGCCCCTCAGGCATTGAAGTCTCCCGCGCCGCCCTGGACCACGCCCGCCTACACGGCCTCGACGTCATCGGCGATTCCCTCCTGTCCCATGACTTCGGCGACCGCCGGTTCCACGCCGTCACATTCTGGGCCGTCCTCGAGCATCTGCCCAATCCCGCAGCCTTCCTCGAACGCGCCATCCATTGGCTCGAGCCCAATGGCTGCCTCTTCAGTCTGGTGCCGAATCTCCGCTCGCTCGCCGTTCGCTGCCTCGGCCCCCGCTACCGCTACATTCTCCCGCAGCACGTCAATTACTTCACCCCAGCCTCCCTGTCCCACCTCCTGACCCGACAGGGCCTGGAGGTCATCAACTCCGGTGGCTCCCACTTCAACCCCGCCGTGCTCTGGCAGGATTGGCGCCGTGGCACCGATGCCCCCGTCGCGGACGCCGACCGCGCTGCGCTCCTCCGAAAGACGACCCGCCTGAAACAGGCGTCCTGGTTGCGCCCCGTGAAATGGACCCTCGGTGCGGTCGAACGACTGCTCGCGTCGGCCGGACTGGCCGACAACATCTGGGCCGTCGCCCGGAAGGGATGAAGGAACACGAGCGCGGACACTCCTGTCGGCCGGCAGACGTCGCACCCTCGCCCCGCCGACAAGAGTGTCGGCGCCTGGGGATTGGCCATTTTCCGGTCTGGAATCCCAACGGGATTCTGTTCCAAAGCCCCGGGTTGGACCGCGACGCGGGCCTACCCTGGGTCAACGCCGTTCAATGCATCAACCCCAACGGGGTTGTGCCACCTCGACGCAACCCCGTTGGGGTTGTGGGTGATTCGGCGATCCCACCCAGGGTAGCTCGTTCCTCGCAACCCTGGGCTTTGGGACGCAATCCCTTCGGGATTGGGAA
>JBBQML010001046.1:0-1544 GCA_038328885.1 Verrucomicrobiota bacterium
GTCGGCGGCGGCACCCACCCCGGAAGCGGATTGCCGGTCATTTTCGAGAGCGCCCGCATCAGTTCCCGCCTGCTCCTCGAAGATTTCGGCCAGGCTCCCGCATGGAAGGTCGACCCCACACGCACCGACGCGAATCACCCGCGACAGACCGTCTCCGCCGCCTAGAGCCGCCGCCGCCCGGTTCGCCAGCGTCACCCGACCAAGGCCACCTCACGCCCCCACTCCCCACACCCACCCCGTCCACTACCGCCGCTTCAGGCAGCTGTCCACCCGGCTGAACGACATCTCGCGCCGCTAATATGTCTGCCCCGGACCACCCCCTTCGCGCGCCCCGCGACCTCACCGAACTCCCGCGGGTGTCCCCTCTCCTGCTGGGAAGTTTCGCCCGATACACGAAGTGGTACCTGCGGCGTCACTTCCAGGGTGTGCGCCTCGACCTCGAAGGGTGGAGGCCCGGGGAGGCGGGGCTCGGGCTGCCCACGGTCTTCTACCTGAACCACGCCGCCTGGTGGGATCCCCTGGTGTGTCTGCACCTGCGGCAACACCTCATGCCACGAGTCGCCGCCTTTGCCCCCATCGACGCAACCGCCGTGCGGAAATACGGATTCTTCCGGCGACTCGGGTTCTTCGGGATTGAAGCAGGCACACCTCGCGGCGCCGCGCGCTTCTTGCGCGTCGCCGAGGCCATCCTGAGCGGTCCCGCATCGACGCTCTGGCTGACGCCGCAGGGACGCTTCACGGACGTGCGCGAGCGACCGGTGGAGTTGCGCCCCGGACTCGGCCACCTCGCGGCGCGCCTGGACCGCCCCCGGCCCCCCCTGCCCGCCGCGGGTGAACGCCGCGTCCAGTTCATTCCACTGGCGATCGAATACCCGTTCTGGGAGGAGCGCCTGCCCCAGGTCCTCCTCCGCTTCGGCCCGCCGCTCGTGGTCGACGCCGGCAACGCCGCTCAGCGCGATGCCACTGGCTGGACCCGGTGCTTCGAGGCGAACCTCGGCACCACCCTGGACGCCCTCGCCGTGGCGGCCTGTCGGCGGCCCCCGGGTCGGTTCCTGAACCTCCTGGAGGGCCGCACCGGAGTTGGCGGCGTCTACGACGTGTGGCGCCGCGCCGCGGCAGCGCTCCGAGGACAACGGTTCGATCCCCGACACGGCAGCCTATGATCGCGCTCGCTTCCGCCCTGGCCGGCGTCGCCGACGTCCAGGGTGTACTCCGGTTCTTCCGGAGGGGGGGCGGATCAGCGGTGCCCTCCGACCGAAGCGCCCGAAGCCGGTCATGTTGGACTTCGAAGCCAGGGTCACGGGCCATCTGCAATGTGTCGCGAAGACGGCGAACCTCTTCGTGATCGGTTGCGACGGCAAGGTCACGGCCCGGCTGAAGGTCGCCGTCAGCCCGCCTCAACTCGCCGAGGTACGCCAGGCCATGAACTGCCTTGGCGTGCTCCCCTGAGGTCCGCTCGGGCCGGCGGTCGACCGCGTTGACGCGACCGACCGCCCACCGGACGATGACGCGTGCCTGACCCGGCCCAACCCAGTGCTCCCGCC
>JBBQML010001047.1:0-1543 GCA_038328885.1 Verrucomicrobiota bacterium
GTACCAGAACCTCGGGGCCTGACCCGGGTACGCCGGCTCGGTCGCGACCCGGCGCAAGCCCCCGGAAGCCCCCGGAAGCCCCCGCAAGCACTGCGATGGCGGCCGCAACTCAAGCCAGCGCGGAGTGACGTGCCGCCCGCACCACCGTTGTCCCGGCAATCCGGTCGTGCCATGACTGCATCTCCTGATCCCAGGCGACCCAGATGAAGCCGAGGCCCAGCGGGAGGAAGGACACGATGCTGCCCAGCACGCGGTAGACGGACGTCTGCCAGTCGAGAACCCGCCCATCCAGCCGAATCACCCGCAGCCCGAGGACCGACCCGCCCAGCGTCGTACCTTTCCAGGTCCACATCACACCGTGGTACGCGGCGAGCAGAAGCCAGAAGGAGCGCATCTCGCCGACGAACACGGCGTTGATGAAGGCGATCAGGATAAAATCGATCACATTCGCCCCAAGCCGTGGCCACAAACCAACCCTTGGCATGGCCGTCAGGTCGGGGTTGGTCCCCAGGGGGAAGACCGAGGGGGGGACCGCAGCCTGACGGGGAGGAGGCACCGAACCGAGGGGTGGCGGCGAGGAGGTCGTCGACGACGTCGCCGACAGCGGATCGGTGGCGAAACCGTGTGTGGCTGGACCGGGGACACCGCCGGCCAGGGCCCCCGCAGCGCTGAGCGGCGTGCCACCCGACCCTCCGCCCGGCGGGGGCGAAGAGGTCCACGTCGGGCGCCGTTCCTGCCGCAACGCCTCGAAGATCCGGATCAGGCTCGCTCCCACGCCGAGGGGCAGCACCAGCCAATACACGAGGTACCCGATGAGCGGGATCATGTAGCTGAGGTAAAAGAGGACGGAACCCAGCAGCACGGCAGGTACCGGGTGCAGGTTGCTCCCGCGGGTGCGTCCGACCGCCGCTCCGACGGCGCCATACACCGCCACCCGCCCGACCACGCAGAGTGCGAAGTAGGCCAGCCAGATCAACGGCGTCGCCACCACCGTGAAACTGAGCAGCAAGGAAACCGGGCCCACGAGGACGCACACCAGCAGACCGATCAGGAACGACCGGGCGGGTTGCTCGAGGAGCGTATCCATGCAACCCCGCAGCGGGCGCGCGAACAGCAACGCCAACGCGAGGTGGAAGAGGAGAAAGACCCCCGCGGCGATCCACACCCACCCCAGGCGCGGCGGGAACGGGCGCAACAGGAGCACCCCCTGGAAAAGATAGTCCTTCGCCCAGTCGACGTACTGGACCACCGGACCGAGCGAAATGATCTCCGGCCGGCCGTGCAACTGAGCCTCAGGATGGATCTCGGGAGGCACCCCCACCGCCAGCGTATCGCCGCGGATCACGGCCCGCGGACCGATCTCCGCCCGCGAAAGGATCAATGCAAGGTCACCGGACACCTCCGCATTCACCTCCGCGCTGCCCATGACCACCACGACATCCCCCCGCACCTTGCCATTGAGTTGGACGTGGCCCATGACCACCACCACGTCACCCTCGACGTCGCCGTCGATGCGCGCGTCACCGCGCACCACCACCACTCC
>JBBQML010001048.1:0-1542 GCA_038328885.1 Verrucomicrobiota bacterium
TCCAGTTGCCGGGCCATGGGCCGCAGGGGCCGACGTTGGAGATTTTCGAATACAGCCGGAACGATCCCACCCTGCCGCCCTCGCTATTCCGCCCCGGCTTTGCGCACATTGCGTTCGAAGTGCCGGATGTCGATGCCAAGCGGAAGGAGATAGCGCAATGGGGCGGACGCGAGATGGGCGAACTTGTCACGATCGACATTCCTGGAGCGGGCAGGCTGACCCTCATCTACATGACGGACCCCGAAGGGAACATCGTTGAGCTCCAGCGCTGGCATTGATCAGGCGCCAATGAAACCTGTGGCCCAAGAGAAAATCCGTGTGGTGCGGCGGCTTTATCTGGTGATGCTGGCGCTCTCCTGCGCTCCGACTGGCAGGGCAGGCGTCGCCTGCGAGCGCATTTTCATGCCTGAAGGCGCGGCGCCGAGCAGTTTTGCCATTGGTCTTCCGGGCAGTGTAAACTTTTGTTTCGATGCGGTGCGAGGCGGAGTCAGTTATGTCTGGTCCGGTGGCTTCATCGATCCGTCGCCCGCACGCAATGGCATCGGGAAGTTCGTTGACGCCGTCAAACTGCTCGGGCCAATCGTGTATCGCGAAACGGGGCCAGCGCCGCTGCGCCAGGCCGACCCCGCGCGAGAGCCGATAATCAAGTTCCTCGGTTACACCTTGCGGGACGATTCGATCGAGTTTCGCTATGCCGTGGACGGAACAACGGTCCGGGAGGAGGTTAGGGTCCGGACCGACGGGAAGGCGCTCACGCGCCATTTCCTTCTCGGCGGCAGCCCCGACGCAACGTGGTGGTATGTTATCGACGGCAAAGCGCCGACACCGCTTCCGCGACACGCCGGCGGCGCATGCGTGCTCGAAATCCCACTGGGAAAAGCGATACCATGAGGTGCTCCCCCGGATTGCGCCGCCAGTTGAGCGGCCTGTTGCTGAGCTGGTTTGCCCTGTTCGAATCGGTGGGCCGCGCCGGCTATGTGATCGAGAACATCGAGTATCCTGCGGAGATCAAGTCTGGCCACGCCGCAGGCATAGCGGCGGTGGCCTTTACTTCTCGAGGTTCGCTTTTCATCGCAACGCGCCAGGGCGAGATTTGGATGCGAAATCTCGAGGGAGCCTGGCACCTCTTTGCGCGAGGCCTCGACGATCCCCTCGGGCTCGTCGCAGAATCCGAGACAACGCTGTACATTGCACACCGCCCCGAGCTGCTCCGGGCAGTCGATCGCGATGGCGACGGCCGGGCCGAGACTTTCGATGTCGTGGGCGGTGATTGGGGACAGACGGTCAATTATCACGAGTTCGTTTATGGTTTAAAACGCGATCACTCCGGAAACTTCTATGTGGCGCCGTCTCTGGAGTCGGGTAGCGCGCGGAGCCCGGAACAGAAGGCTATCCATTACACCCTCCCGGTCCGGGGAACTCGCAATCTCGAGGATGTGCTGGAGCCTACCAAGCATCGTTCCGAGGTGCCGTGGCGCGGCTGGATTCTGCGTATCACCCCGGATGGCAAGACGGAGCCCATTGCCGCCGGCTTCAGACAGG
>JBBQML010001049.1:0-1541 GCA_038328885.1 Verrucomicrobiota bacterium
TGGGGAGCTTGGTGGAGGTCCCGCAGCGTTGGGCGAGGTATTGGTCGAGGCTGGTACCGGACCGGATCTCGCCGCCGGAGGCCAGCGCGGCGCCGGAGAGGAGGTTCCCGGTTTGAGAGCTGTGGATGTTCCCCTTGAGCGCCTCCTGGTTGTAGAGACCGCGGATGAAAACCAGCCGGTCGCGGAACTCGTGGAGCGGTTGGAGCACCTGGCCCAACTGGAGATCCGAGCCCTCCTCGCGGGCCCACCATTCTTTGCTGTGAAAGCCGTTGCCGGCAAAGAGCACCGCCAGGCGGACGGGGGCTTCGCTGGCGGGTTGGCCAGCGGCGGGCGCGTCCCCCCAGACCCGGAGGGACTCCAGCCAGGGAAGCGCCATGGTGACTCCCAGGCCGCGCAGCATGGCACGGCGGGAGAACTGGTGGGTTCGGAAGTCAGTTTTCATGGGTGTGATCGCGACCGCGGATCTGGCGGAACTGGGGGCTGCGCACCATCGTCTCGACGGCCACGCTGACACGGTCGCCGTCGGTGGCGAGTCGCGTCAGCAGGTCGTCCAGCAGCGGCGCGTCGGAGAGGAGCACCTCACGCCCCAGGGCGTAGCCCAGCAGCTTGCGGAGGAACTGCCGGCGGAACGTGTCGTGCCGCCGCGTCAGCAGGTAGCGTCGCAGCCCGTCCAGATCCTCGAACTCGGCGCCGTCGGCGGTCTTTGCTCGGGTGGCGACCGGGCGGTCCCCCAGGTCGCGGGTGCGGCGGCGCCCGATGGCGTCGAACCCCTCCAGCGCGAATCCATAGGGGTCAATGCGGACGTGGCAGCCGGCGCAGCGGGGGTCCAGGCTGTGACGTTCGACCAGTTCACGCATCGTCAGGCCCTCGGTGGAGGTTTCGTCCTCGGGCAGGCGCGGGACGTCCTTCGGTGGTCGTGGGAGGCGCTCGCCGAGGAGGACTTCGCTCACCCAGTTGCCGCGGAGGATGGGGCTGGTCCGCGAGGCACCCGACTGTTTCGCCAGGGTGGTGGCGAGGCCGAGGATGCCACCGCGGCCCTGCTGCCGGAGGCCGTCGACCCGGCGCCACTCGTCCCCGGTCACGCCCGGGATGGCATAGTGCCGCGCGAGGGCTTCGTTGAGGAACGTGTGGTCGCTCTCCAGCAACGCGTCGAGCCCCGCATCCCGGTGGAAGAAGTCGACGAAGAAGCGGATGGATTCCTCGTACATCGCGGAGCGCAAGGCAACGAAGGTGGGAAAGTGGCGCTCGCTCTTCTCATCGAGCTCGTCGAAGCCATGCACCTGCAGCCATTGGCAGCCGAACTCGATCGCCAGGCGGCGGACCTTGGCGTCCTTCAGCAGGCGGCGGGCCTGGGCGGCGAGCACGTCAGGGTCCTGCAGCCGACCGGCGGCGGCCAGCGCACGCAATTCGTCGTCGGGCACCGAGGACCACAGGAAGTAACTGAGGCGGCTGGCGAGTTCCCAGTCCGAGAGAGGCGTCGCCGCGGATCCGGGACCGGGTTTTTCGGCGCGGTAGAGGAACGCGGGAGCGACGAACACCCT
>JBBQML010001050.1:0-1530 GCA_038328885.1 Verrucomicrobiota bacterium
TTCAAGGAAGCTCTGCTGAAGTTGAAGAAGCAGGATTATTGAGGGATCGTCGCCCACGACACCGCCGCCACGGCGGCCGTTTCCACCCGTAGCACGCGCGGGCCGAAACTGAGCGGTCGCCAGCCGGCCGCGACCGCCGCCGCCACTTCGTCCGGGGCGAACCCGCCCTCCGGCCCGACCGCGAACGCCACCCCGCCCGTCAGTTCTTCCCGGCGGATCGTCGCGGCGGGCACCGCATCGGCCGTGTGCAGCACGAACCGAGCGGCGGGCAGGTCCGGCATCCCCATCAGCACCGCCCACGGCTTCGGCGCATCGACGGCCATCAGCCGGTTCCGCCCGCACTGCTTGCTCGCCTCGATTACTGCCCGCTCGAACTTCCCGGTCTTCGTGTCCTTCGGCACCACCACGCTCCGGGTCGTGGCCAATGGGATGAACCGCGTCGCCCCGACTTCCACGAGCTTTTCGACCAGGTAATCCGCGCGGTCGCCTTTTGGCAACGCGGACGCCACGACGACGGGGAAGGGCGGCTCGCGATCCACAGAGGCCGCGCCGACGATAGTCAGCGTCACCGACTTCTTGCCGACGCCGACCACTTCCGCCGCGTATTCGTGGCCGTCGCCGCAAAAGAGCGTCACCTGGTCGCCGGCCACAAAGCGACGGACGGCGGTCATGTGGTGCGCGTCCGGGCCGGTGATGACGACCTCGCCGGGCACGGGCGGGGGCGTATCGACGAAGAAGCGGTCGGCCATGCGTCGATCCCAACCGGGGCGCTGTCCGGGAGGTATTCGGGTTGGCGGAGGTGTGGAAGACCTCACCCCCCGGCCCCCTCTCCGTCCCGGAGAGGGGGTGTTCAAAAAGGAATCGTTGCCGATCAGCCGCGTTCCGTGCTTGGCTTTCTTGGGTGGATCGGGATCGCCTTGCGGGACACCGTTCCACCGGTGCGGGTTGAACACCCCCTCTCCGGTACGGAGAGGGGGCAGGGGGGGTGAGGTCTTGAAAACAAGGGAAAACGCAATAACCCCTGCCAGCGTGTGCCGGGTCACATCACGGCGTCTCGGTCTTCTCGATCTCGGCGATCAGCTTCTCGACGGCGTGTTCCAACTCCTCCCCGCGGAGGTGCTTGTGCCGGATGACGCCCTTGGCGTCGATGACGTAGATGGTCGGGTAGAAGCGGACCTGGAACGTCTCCAGCACGTTCCCGCTGGCCCCGTTCCACCAGTGGGTCCACGGCATCGGCTCCTTGTCCAGGAACTCGGTCAGCGTCTCCTTCTTGGCGTCCGCCGACACGCTCAGCAACACGAACGGCTTGTCCTTCAGCTTCTTCACCATGTCCCGCTCGTGGGGGATCATGGCGCGGCACGGCGGGCACCACGTCGCCCACACGTCCATCACGACCACCTTGCCCTTGTAGTCGCTCAGCTTGGCCTTCTTGTCCTCGTCCAGGGTGGCGCACTCGGCGGCCGGCGCTTTCTTGCCGACGATCAAGTTGTTGATGAAGAAATCCAGCTTCTTGGCCTCGGCGGCGATGGT
>JBBQML010001051.1:0-1527 GCA_038328885.1 Verrucomicrobiota bacterium
GTGCCCATGTTCATTTATTGGAAGGGCCGGATTCCGCCCGGCCAGGTCGTCACGACGCCGATCATCACGCTCGACTTCACGGCCACGGCGCTCGCGCTTGCCGGAGGTGAGATTCCCGCGGAGTTCGACGGCACGAACATCCTGCCTATGCTGACTCGGAAAGCCGCCACGCTCAAACGATCCAAGGATCTCTTCTGGGATTGGGGTGATGCCATTGCCCTGCAGCGGGGCGACTGGAAAATCCATCGCTACGGAAGACAGCTCGCGCTGTTCAATCTCAAGGAAGACCCGAACGAGTTCTTTGATTTGCAGCGCCAGCAGCCGGCGAAGTTCAAGGAACTGGAAGTCGCTCTGATGGCGCGCTACAACGCCCTGCCGGAGGCAGGAAAATCGAACCTGCGCGGAAAGCCAAATAACTTGTACGTGACGGGTGCGCCTTCCGGCACGCCGATCGATCCGCGTTTTCGATTTCCCTATCGGGATGGCCAGCCGGTGGCATATCCCGCCCCATTGACTATCCTGCCGCCCGCAGCGAAGAAATGAACGATCCGGCCACGTCCGCGCTGGCTTGAGCGGGCAGGTTCTTGCGGGCGGCAACGCTCGAACGAAACCACACCGCTGGCCGCCCGTACGCACACGCTTCCCCATGAAACTCCTGCTTTGCCTCGTCACACTTTGGGCTCTGGTCAGTTCCGTCGCCAATGCTAGGCCCAACATCATCCTGATCTACACCGACGACCACGGTTACGCCGATCTCGGCCTGCACGGTGTTGTCGCGGACATCAGGACCCCCCATGTGGATACGCTCGCTCGCAGTGGTGTCCTCGTCAGGCATGGCTACAGCACCGCCCCGCAATGCGTGCCCTCTCGCGCCGGACTGCTCGTCGGGCGTTTCCAAGGCCGGTTCAACCTCGATGCGAACGGCGGTTCACTCGAAGGTTTCAACCAGCAGACCACCCTCGCCGCCCGCCTGCAAAGGGCCGGCTATGTCACCGCCCAGTTTGGCAAATGGCATCTCGGTCCGACCACTGAAATTCCCCGGCACGGGTTCAAGCACGTGTTCTCCCAGAACGCCCAGAGTCCATTTGCGGCCAATGTCGGACTCGACGGACAGGATCGCCCGATGGGAATGCTCCCTCCGGAGATGTATCATGTCGATGGGTGCAGCCGCGCCGCGGTCGCGCTGATCGAGCGCTACCGGGCTGATCCCTTCTTCCTCTATATCGCCTACCGAGCCCCGCACACTCCCCTGGATGCGCCGAAAACCTACACCGACCGGTTCCCTGGAAAAATGCCGGAACGCCGTCGCCAGGCGCTCGCGATGCTCTCGGCGGTTGACGATGGTGTCGGACTGATCACCAAAGCCCTGAAAAAACACGGCCTGAGCGAACGCACGCTCATCTTCTACATCGGTGACAATGGCGCTCCGCTCAAGATCCACCAGATTGACTCGCCACTCGACGGCGACGCCGGCGGTTGGGATGGCAGTCTCAACACTCCACTCAATGGAGAAAAAGGCATGCTCGC
>JBBQML010001052.1:0-1523 GCA_038328885.1 Verrucomicrobiota bacterium
CCCGAGGTGGCCCACACGCCTCGCGGCCGGGAGATTCTCGCGAACTTCGTTCACCAGGTCTGCGGCTGCGGGCGCGACTGGACGATGCGCAGCTACCTCGAGCAGGCGGTGCAGGACATCCGGGCGCGGGTCGGCCGGGAACGGGTCATCCTCGGCCTGAGCGGCGGGGTCGATTCCAGTGTTGCTGCCGCGCTGATTCATCAGGCGATCGGGGACCAGTTGACCTGCATTTTCGTGAACAACGGGCTCCTCCGAGCCCGCGAAGCGGAGGTGGTTCAGGAGGTGTTCGGGCGCAACTTCCGGATGAAGTTGCAGTACGAGAATTCGAGCCGCCTCTTCCTGGACCGTCTCAAAGGGGTCAGCGATCCCGAACGGAAGCGGAAGATCATCGGGCGCACCTTCATCGAGGTGTTCGAGGCGGCCACCAAACGCGCCGGGAAGGCGAAGTTCCTTGCGCAGGGCACCCTCTACCCGGACGTCATCGAGTCGGTGCCCATCGGCGGCAACCCGGCGGCGCTGATCAAGAGCCATCACAATGTTGGGGGGTTGCCCAAGCGCATGAAGTTCCAGCTCGTCGAGCCCCTGCGCTGCCTGTTCAAGGACGAGGTGCGGGCCCTGGGGACCGAGTTGGGGTTGCCTCGCGAGATCGTCCAGCGGCAGCCCTTTCCCGGCCCGGGACTTGCCGTGCGTTGCCTGGGTCCGGTCAGCCCGGCCCGCCTCGAGGTGCTCCGGGCAGCCGACGCCATTGTCGTGGAGGAGATGAAGTCCAACGGACTCTACTACAGCATCTGGCAGAGCTTCGCCGTGCTGCTCCCGGTGAAGAGCGTCGGCGTCATGGGCGACGAACGCACCTATGAGGAGACCATTTGCGTGCGGGCGGTGGAGTCGCAGGACGGGATGACTGCCGACTGGGTGCGCCTGCCCTACGATCTCCTGGAGAAGCTGGCGAACCGCATCGTGAACGAGGTCAAGGGCGTGAACCGGTGTGTCTTCGACATCACCAGCAAGCCGCCCGGCACCATCGAGTGGGAATGAGCCCCCCGATGAATCCCGTTCCCCCTGACGGAACCACCGGTCCGGCCGGGAGCCCCGAGCGGCCCGGAGGCGCCGGGGGCGCGGACGCGGCGTCCACCCCCGTGCACCCCGTGCACCACCGGCCCACCCATGGCCTTCACAAGCGGATGGACCAGGGGTTCCTCGAGTACGCCAGCTATGTCATCCGCGACCGGGCCATCCCCAACCTGGCGGACGGGCTCAAGCCGGTCCAACGCCGGATCCTGTGGGCGATGCACCGGATCGACGATGGCAAGCTGCACAAAGTCGCGAACCTCGTGGGGCAGACCATGCCGTTCCACCCCCACGGCGACGCCTCGATCGGCGACGCCCTGGTCGTGCTGACCAACAAGCGGTACCTCATCGAAGGGCAGGGGAACTTCGGGAATCACCTCACTGGCGATCCGCCGGCGGCGGCGCGTTACATCGAGGCCCGGCTCACCGATCTGGCACGCACAGAGGTCTTCAAC
>JBBQML010001053.1:0-1519 GCA_038328885.1 Verrucomicrobiota bacterium
TAAGCACCCCTTGCGCTACCGGAACGGCTCCCCGCCGTCGAGGTGGCGCAAGGGGAATTTTCTTCTGCGGAGGCGATCGTTCCCCCACCCGCCCGCGGAACCGCCGTCCGCCGTTCTGCCCCACCCACTGGATCCGTTTCCGTGAGCACACCCCGGCCACGATGCCCAGCGGAAGCTCGGCCGCACCCGGTGGCTCCGTTTTCGTGAGCACACCCGGCTCCTTTCCGGTGAGCGACAACGCGGTGGCCCCGGAGGCGTGGGTCTCGCCCCGGGTCCCGAACCATTCCCGGAGGACCTTAACCGTGTACCGCTTCGGCCCGGTGAGCTTGGCGTCGTAGCCGACGAGGATCTCGTTCCCAAGGAACACCTGGAGCGGCTGGGTCGTGGTCGCCTCTTCGAGCGTGGTTTCCTCCAGGTCCCAGTCGTCGCCGATGAAGGTGATGTCCATCGTGGCATTGGCCAGAGTTCCGGCGTCGAGTGCGGCGTTCAGCGTTCCCTTCATGGCGAAGGCCGAACCCCCGGCGACCTGCACGAACGAGTCGGCGGTGCGCTCCCACCAAGCATGGAAGCCATTCGTCAGCGGGTCACCGCGGACGGGCAGGAAGATCAGGGACGGCTTGGCCTCGCGGAGATAGCCGTAGGGCAGTTCGAGGGCGACGTTTGCCAAGAGCGCCTGCGCCGAGTACTCGCCCTCCGGTTCCACGTCATCCGGGGCGACGGCGGTGGGAATGGCGTTCAGCCAACCCCGGTCCTCCTTCCAGCGGATGGCCACCTCCGCAGAGTCAGGCTTGTCGACCGTCATCTCGGCGATTCGGACCTTCAGCGCTGTCAGCCCTGCCGCGGTGTGCGTCAGGGTGACGAGGTCGCCGACCTGGACCCCGGCCATCGAAGTGCGCTTCACACGGACGGTCCCCGTCATCATGGGCAGTGCCGCCTGCCGCCCGAGGCTCGCCGCGATCCGCCACGCGACGGCCTGTTGGGTCACCCACGGACGTTCCACGCTGCGGGTCCGGACGCTGCCCGTGAGCGCGAAGTTCCCCCGGTCCCGGAACGACACGCCATCGGCGGTCCACGCCTTCTCCCGGTTGGTAAACTTCACCGTCAGGAGGTTGTAGGTGCCTTCCCAGCCGGCGGCGTCGATGTCCGGCGTCTCCGTGAAGTCATCCTCGTCCCAGGCCACGGTCGCCTCGCCATCGCGCACGAGGCGCAGACCGATCTTGCCGGTGCCGGGGTCGATAACGGGAAAGGCGTCGATGTTCTCGATCAGGGCGCCGAGGACCTGGTTGAACGAGGTCGGCGAGGTCAGGACCGGCGACAGGCCCATGCCTTCAGCGGCAAGCGCGGCCGCGACGGCATCGAGGGCGCCTTGGTCGAGTTGCGCCGCCGGCAGGCCGAGGCCGAACACTTCCGAGGTCCATAGCTCGGCGAACATGGCGACCGGGTTGGCGTCCTGACCAATGAGCGGCGACGCGGTCAGCCACGGGACCACCGGCGCCCGGCGCAGGACGAACTCCATGTT
>JBBQML010001054.1:0-1516 GCA_038328885.1 Verrucomicrobiota bacterium
CTCCCCGGGATCCCGGGTCGCCGTTCGGGTCGTGAACACCTGGGTGCCGTTCTGACCCCGGACCACGCCGATCGGAGGGGCGTGCAGCCCACGCGCGCGCAGACCCATGACCCCCGCTTTGGCCGCGCTCGCCAGCGCGCCGTCCCCTTCGCGCCCGGCCCGGAGTGAGACTTCCACGGAATCGAAGAGCTTGTTCCGCGCCAGCACCGCCGCCTGTCCCTCGGAGTTCAGCTGCAGTTCCACCGGTTCCGAGAACAGGACCAGGTCCTCCCGCTTGATCCGCAGCCGATACTTGCCGACATCCCCGGCCGTGAAGCGCTCGATCACCAACGTCGCCCGCTCGGCATCGCTCACTTCCTCCCCGTCCCGGTACCACCGGAACTCCACGTCCTCTCCATACTGAACCTCCACGGTCAATTCCACCCGTGCCCCCTCCAGCACCGCCCGGTCCCCAGGAACCGACAAAATCACGGGCACCAGCACCTGCCTCGCCTGGAACCGCCAGCCGAAGACCACGTCGCCCACCGCTCCCCGATAACCGTCCACCGCGATCGCGTACTCGATGCCCGCCCGCGCCGCGATCTGCAAACTGGAGGAACGACCCTCGTCGTCGATGTCGATGTCGTCGTCGTCGTCGTCGTTGCCCACCAAGTCCAACGCGCCGAACGACGCCTCCGCCCCGCCGTCCGATCGGACTCGGTAGACGCCGAGAAGCGTATCGAACGTGCTGCCACGGGTGTTCACCTCGAGCAGACCGTCTGCCGGGGCACGCCACGTCACCCACAGGGAGTGACCTCCCCGCTTTCCGCCGTGACGGGGCTCACCCACCTCGACGGTCGCACCCGCGTTGGAACCCGTGACTACCCCGGTATCACCTTCGAGAGCCTGGCGGTCAGCCAGGTTGTCCACCCACGCCGCCGCAGCCTGGGTCGTCGGCCGCACGGCGAACCCCAGCATCAGCGCCAGCACCCAGCAATTAATGGCCTTTCTGAAACCTCTCATCTCATCACGTAAACCAACGAGCCGGGGCCACAACCCGTAACCATCGACCAAGCAACCGAGGTGCCACGCCCGCGATCTAGCACCCGCACCCGGCGCAACCCCGCGCCTATCTAACCAACCGACCCGGCCCACCCCCGCGGGATCACCAAGGCGTAAAAATGACTCTTAAGCCAGGTCGCTCCATCCCAGCAAGTCTTTCGCTGGCTGGCGCTCGCTCGCCGGCCCCCGCACAGAGAACGCCGTGGTCCGCGCAATCGGTCCCCCCGCGGACCACTGGCCCCCGGGACTGGTCCCCTCCAGGACCGGCGTCGGGCCGGAGCTCGGACCCGCACACCAGTCCACCACCCCGAAATCGAGCCTACCCGCCGACCCTCCCCGCGGTCGGGCCGCCGCCACCCCGCCTCGCCCCCTGGCATCGCCGATGCTCACTCGCCGTCAGCCCCGCGGCTCCCAACGGACCGTGGACCGTCCATCGAACCCCAAACACCCGGAAAATCCATGATATCCCAACCGC
>JBBQML010001055.1:0-1514 GCA_038328885.1 Verrucomicrobiota bacterium
GAGCAGGGGCCGGTGCAGCTCATCACGGGAGCGGCGGCGAAACTGGGCGGGAGCCTTGACTCGGTCCCGTGGGTCTTGCAGATCCGGGTCCGGTTCGATGTTCAGGCGCCGGCTGTGGTTCCCGCTCCCGGCGGTTCGGGCGTGCCGACTCAATGGCCCGTGCTGGAGGTCCAGCTTCAGGACCTCGGACCTGCGGATCGCCCGATCAAGCGTTACGGGGTTTTCCGATCGCTGCAGGTGATCGGAATCCTGCTTCAGGTCGACGTGCAAGGTCTGGCGGATCCGGTCATTCAGAACGACGAGGTCCCCCTCGATCCCCGGAAACCCTTCGAGCCGTTCGGTTCCTTTCCCATGGTCGGATCGCGCTTTGTCCTGGCGCACCCGGAGATCTGCTCCAAACGGATCGATGCCATGCAGGTGGGAGTGGACTGGTTGGGGGCGCCGGCGAATTTCGCGGAGCATTACGCGAACTACGCCAAGGACGGGAAGATCAAGATCACGGGTCCGGCGTCGTTCACGGCGAATCTGCGGTTGGTTGACAACCGGGCGGCGTTCGCGGTGAAAACCGTTCCCTTGTTCGAATCGAAGAAGAATGCGGCGACGGGGCACATCGGGGAGGCGTGCTGGTTCGGGGTGAACCGGGCGGAGGTGGAGGCGACGTATCCTGGTTACGGATGGGCGAGGGACCTGCGGGCGCAGGGCGATCCTCTCGACTGGATACGATCGTGGCAGTTGGAACTGGCCGAGCCGGATTTCCAGCATTCGGAGTACCCGCAGGCGGCCGCCCGAGGTGCGGCCCTGACAGACGGTGGAACTCCGCCGAAACCCACGCCGCGGATTCCGAATCCTCCCTACACACCGAAGATCAAGCGGATGCGGATTTATTACCAGGCGTCGGTGGAGTTGGATCCGGCGCGGGGTGCGGAGGAGACGGATCACCGGCTGTACCACGTCGAGCCCTTCGGGTATGCGCGGCCTTGGGGGGCACCGAAGACCGGGGAGGCGGCGACAGGTGCGGGGCATCGGTTTCTCTTTCCGCAGCACGATGACGAGGGGCAGCTTTTCTTGGGTTTGGGCGGAGTCACCGCGCCGCAGAATGTCGCCCTGCTCCTTCAAATGGCCGCGGGCAGCGCGGACCCCGATCTGGCACGAGGGACGGTGCAATGGAGCGTTCTGGACGGGGATGAGTGGCGCACGCTGGACGAGGGGCGAGTGCTTTCCGACACCACGCGCGGCCTGTTGAACACCGGGATTGTGGCGCTGGACCTGCCGGTGGTTCGACGCGGGACACGGCTTCCAGGGGAACGTTATTGGCTGCGGGCGACGATCGCGCGGGATCCGCGTTCGGTGTCGGATCTGGTGGCCATTCACACCCAGGCGGTGACCGCGACCGTCGCGGGAACGGTGGGGACGGTGCGCGCGAGCCTCTCGCCGGGCACCGTCTCGGGCTTGGCGACGCCGCGACCGGAGGTGGCCAAGGTGCTGCAGCCGTACAGTTCCTTTGGGGGCAGCGC